>CAMDGQ010000040.1 GCA_945897955.1 Tepidiphilus sp. J10
GAGAAGCGAACCCCACACTGCAAATTGTCCGTGGTCAAAGCCTTGATCGAGGCAGGCAAGGTGAAAACCACCCATGCCGCCCGAGTCGGCGCCACCGCTTTGGGGTTCGATTATTCCGGCATGCTGGCTGTGGTATTGGCGCTCACACCAGCCGATTTTTACAAGAGCATGACGACTCACGTCGATCACACCATCTGGCAGGACGTCTATCGTCCGAGCACAGCCGTTGGCGACATCTATCTGAAGTTGACGGTCATCGACGATGTGCTAATCGTGTCCTTCAAGGAGCTATGAACATGAAATGTCCTGTTTGCGGCGCAGCGGAATTGATCCACGACACCCGCGACCTCCCCTATACCTACAAGGGCGAAACCACCCTCATCACAGCAGTGACGGGCGATTACTGTCCAGCATGCGCAGAGTCCGTGCTGGATGCAGCCGAATCGGATCGCGTCATGCGCGAAATGCGCGCGTTCTCCAAGCAGATCAACGCAGCGATTGTTGATCCCGCGTTCATTGCCAGCGTGCGCAAGAAACTTGCATTGGACCAGCGCGAAGCCGCCGAAATCTTCGGTGGCGGCGCCAATGCGTTTTCACGCTATGAAAATGGCAAAACCAGACCACCTCTGGCGCTGGTGAAGTTGCTCAAGATGCTCGACCGTCACCCGGACCTGCTCGACGAAATCAGAGCCGCTTAACGGTCGCCGCTACAGTTCATCCCCTACCCCACCACCGGCAACGCCGTCTTGTCGATCACCCGGCGCAGCAAAAGGCTGCTCTCGCCACAGCCTTCGCATTGAATATGTTCCATGTTGATCATCCGATAGGGCTTTGAAGCTGCGTTGCCCTGGATTCCGGAAGCACGACAAAGGCAAGGCAGTTCACCATGTTCGGCTCATTTCAGGTTTTCCTGACGCTCGGCCGGAATAAACGGAATCAGCCCTTTTTCGTGAGCGAGGCGCTGCAACTCAATCGGCGCCTGGCGAATATCCATCAACAGGCCGTTGACCTCCAGCATCCACACCATGGGATTGTCGGCAAGCCGGCTGGGCAACGTCCATTCAGGTGAAAAGTGATCCATGTTGAGTGCATCCCGGATGCCCTTGGATTTGTTCTGCCCCGTGCTCTGCGCGACCCCGAAAAATTCAAAGATCACTTTCGGCAAACAGTGTGGATCTTGAGCAGGGTCATCAAGAAAATTGACGCGGCCGACAGCATGCACGGCAGCGGCAGCCCAGACGCTTTCCTTGCCTGTTGACAGCGGCGAGGGGCGCTTTCTGGCCAGCGCACCCACGGCGTGGTGAATCATCTGGCGATATTCTTCATTCAGGTAGCGGGCACAGAATGGGTCGATGAGTGCTGTGATGCCGGCAAATTTCTCTGCCATGGCCTTGGGGATGCGTTCTTGCGAGGTCATGTTGGCGGTGAAGTTAGTGGAAACAGCAGCATTGTCATGGGTCGGCTCATCGACGCCAATCGGCAAGGCTGAAATTACATTGATTTGATGCTGACGAGAGCACGTTGAATAGTCAGCGTAGCCCAGATGGAATGCAAAGGAATCCGGGGCCTTTGACCTGTGGCGAACCGATCCATGCCGCGTGCTGAACTGCCCCGGATTCCGCTGCGCTGCATCCGGGCTACGGGTGGGGAGTAGCCAGCCGTGTAGGGCGGAAAAGCGGCTTTATCGCGCCTTCCGCCGGATGTTTTGGCATGCGGCGGATAACGCCGGCAAGAAGACGCCGGCTCATCCGCCCTACATTTTGCCGCTTGCTTACGTTTATCCCCCTGCCACCGGCAACGCCGTCTTGTCGATCACCCGGCGCAGCACGAAGCTGGAATGCACGCCGGTGATGCCTTCGATGCGAGTGATGCGGTTGAGCAGCAGCGCCTGGTAGGCGTCCATGTCCTTCACCACCACCTTGAGCTGGTAATCGGCGGCCTGGCCGGTGATCAGCAGGCATTCCATGACTTCCGGAATCTCGCTGACCTGCTGCTCAAAGCGTTCGAAGCGCTCCGGCGTGTGGCGGTCCATCGAGATGTGGATCAGCGCCATCAGCGAAAAACCCAGCGCCTTGGCGTCGAGCAGCGCGCGGTAGCCGGTGATCAGGCCGGATTCCTCCAGCGCGCGCACCCGGCGCAAGCAGGGCGACGGCGACAGGCCGATGCGGTCAGCCATATCCTGGTTGCTGATGCGGCCGTCTTCCTGCAGCAGTTGCAGAATCTGGCGGTCGTAGCGGTCGAGTTGAATTGGATTGCTCGTTGCATTCATGGATAGCAATTAAATATCAATTAATTGTTTATTAAAGACTGAATATATCTCATATGCACATAGTTCAAGCATAGTACGCAATCAAATTTCCACACACCCCGGCTACGATGACGCATCGAAAATCGCACTTCAGGAGCCGTCATCATGTTGTCCAACCCCGCCGCCAAATACCGTCCCTTCCCGGCCATCCACCTGCCTGATCGCCAGTGGCCGAGCCGCAGCATCACCGCGCCGCCGATCTGGATGAGCACCGATTTGCGCGACGGCAATCAGGCCTTGTTCGAGCCGATGAACGTCGAGCGCAAGATGCGCATGTTCCGCACCTTGTGCGAGATCGGCGTCAAGGAAATCGAAGTCGCGTTTCCGTCCGCGTCGCAGACCGATTTCGACTTCGTGCGCAGCCTGATCGAAGGCGGCCACATTCCGGATGACGTGACGATCGAAGTGCTCACCCAGGCGCGCGAGCACCTGATCCGCCGCACCATGGAGTCGTTGCGCGGCGCGCGCCGCGCCATCGTCCATGTCTACAACGCCACCGCGCAGCCGTTCCGCGACATCGTGTTCGGCATGAGCAAAACAGAAGTCGTGAACATGGCGGTGGATGCGGTCAAGCTCATCAAGCAGCTTGCCGCTGAACAACCGAACACCGAATGGGTGCTCGAATACAGCCCGGAGGCGTTTTCCACCACCGAACTCGATTTCGCCCGCGAAATCTGCGACGCGGTCACCGCCGCCTGGGGTGCCACGCCTGAAAACAAGGTCATCCTCAACCTGCCCGCAACGGTGGAAGCCGCCACACCGAACGTCTATGCCGACCAGATCGAATGGATGCATCGCCATCTCGCCCGCCGCGACAGCGTGATTCTCAGCCTGCACCCGCACAACGATCGCGGCACCGCCGTCGCTGCCGCCGAATTGGGCATCATGGCCGGCGCCGACCGGGTCGAGGGCTGTTTGTTCGGCAACGGCGAGCGCACCGGCAATGTCGATCTGGTCACCCTCGCACTCAATCTCTACACGCAAGGCATCGCGCCGGGGCTCGATTTCTCCGACATCAACGCCATCGCCCGCACCGCCGAACATTGCACCGGCTTGCCGATCCATCCGCGCCATCCGTATGTCGGCGATCTGGTGTTCACCGCCTTTTCCGGTTCGCATCAGGACGCGATCAAGAAAGGCTTTGCCGCGCAAAAACCGGATGCGATGTGGAACGTGCCCTACATGCCGGTCGATCCGGCCGATCTCGGTCGCGGCTACGACTCGGTGATTCGCGTCAACAGCCAGTCCGGCAAGGGCGGCGTGGCGTATTTGCTGGAAACCGAATACGGCATCGTCATGCCGCGCCGCTTGCAGGTGGCGTTTTCCGCCGAAGTGCAGCGCCATACCGACCGCCACGGCGGCGAGATGAGCGCGGCTGATCTGTGGACGCTGTTTTCCGGAACTTACCTCACCCATGAAAGCAGCGTGTACTACGTCGAACACCATCTGTTCGAACACGGCAAGGCACAGGGCATCCGCCTGACCATAGCAATTGATGGCGTGCCGCACCTGCTCACTGGCGAAGGCAACGGCCCCATCGACGCCGCCGTGCACGCCTTGCAAGGCGCCGGCATCGACGTGCAGGTGCGCAGCTACGAGGAGCGCTCGCTGCGCGCCAGCGAACACGCCGGCGATGCGCAAGCCTGCGCCTTCATCGAACTCGCCCCGGCCGGTGGTGGTGCGGAACAGTACGGTGTCGGCATGGACGGCAACATCGTCACCGCCTCGATCAAGGCCCTGCTCAGCGGGGTGAATCGGCTGGACGATGCGTGCCGGCCCGCGATCAGCGCCAAAGCAGCGTGAAAGCCGGGCAGCAGTTGTAGCCTGGATGTAGCGCAGCGGAATCCGGGAGGAAGGTGGCACGCAAGGCCAAGTCGAGGCTCGTGTTCAAGCCAAAGGGCCCCGGATTCCGCTTTCGCTGCATCCAGGCTACGCGGCTTCCTCCGCCAGTCAGTCGACATTAATCCATCGCCTGACTGGCCTATACCCGCTTAATTTGCTAGGGTACAAGGACAAGACAACGCGGGCCGTTTCACGAGCCCGATTCAGGAGGAAACTGAAATGGCGCGACCATCGCAACCGAATGGATTAATTGGGGAATCCGGGGTTTTTCAGCACATGCTGGCGGCAATCAACAAGATTGCCGGCTATGACGCCACCGTACTCATCAGCGGCGAAACCGGCAGCGGCAAGGAACTGGCTGCCCGCGCCATCCACTACCAGGGCAAGCGCGCCGACAAGCCGTTCATCCCGGTCAATTGCGGCGCCCTGCCGGACCATCTGATCGAAAACGAACTGTTCGGCCATTGCAAAGGCGCTTATACCGACGCCCGCGAAGCGCAGAACGGTCTCATCGCCCAGGCCGAAGGCGGCACACTGTTTCTCGACGAAGTCGATGCGCTGTCGCCGAAAGCCCAGGTCAGCCTGTTGCGCTTTCTGCAGGATGGCAAATACCGCCCGCTCGGCGGCACCCGCCTGCTCTCGGCCGATGTCCGCATCCTCGCCGCCAGCAACGACGATCTCCAGGCGCTGGTCAACCAGGACCGCTTCCGCGCCGACCTGCACTACCGCCTCAACGTCATGGAACTGGCCGTACCGCCGCTGCGCGAGCGCGGTGACGACATCGTCATGCTGGCCCGGCATTTCATCAACGAAGCCGCCTGTCGCTACAACATGGTCCAGCTTGAATTGCATCCGGACACCCTGCCCTGGCTGGCCCGCCAACCCTGGCCGGGCAACGTGCGCGAATTGCAGAACCGCATCCAGCGCGAGTTCCTGATGTGCGACGGCCCCGACCTCCTGATTTGCGACCCCGCGCCGGAATCGGAGCGGCGGCGGAAGGCGGATCGTCGCCAGGCTCTGCTTGACGCCCAGACCAACACGCTCAATTTCAACGATGCCAAACAGGCCACATTGCAGGCCTTCGAACGCAACCACCTGATCCGCCTGATGCGCGAAAGCGCCGGCAATGTCTCGCACGCCGCCCGCCTGGCCGGCAAGGAACGCCGCGCCCTGGGCAAGTTGCTGAAGAAGTACTGCATCGAACCGGAAGTCTTTCGCGGCGCCTGAAACTACTGGGTCCGGCCGGACCCGCCCGACTACGGCAAACAAGTTGAGTGGGTCTGGCACACCCCACCCGATCCGACCCGCACGCCGGTAACCCACTGAATCAATAGCCAATTCACCCTTTTTCCGGCTTGGCATGCAGGTTGCGTAACCCCACTCATCACGTCGAGGAGGGGTGGCATGCAACCGCGGGAAGAACACCTCACAGAAATCGTCGATGCCATCCTGCGCTACCTGGATAGCCACCCGGATGCCGCCGACACGGTTGAAGGCATCGCCAAATGGTGGCTGCCGGACGGCTGGTGCGCCGACACGCGCAGCGTGCAACTGGCGCTGACCCGCATGGAAGCGCAGGGCCTGGTGCATCGGCGCATCCATACCGATCGACACGTGCTGTATTCGCGTTGATTCGCGTTGACCACAGCCTCGCCGCAACGCTGAAAAAACTCGCGCCGAGGCCGACATGAACAAAGCAGAGCCCGACTCCCCGCCCGCCAAGGCCAACAAGGTTTCCTTCGCCGACGCGCAAACCTTGCCGCCAAATGTCAGTCGCCCACATGACAGTCCCCCACATGCCAGCCCGCTGCCGGCCTGGCTGATGACGGTCGCCGGCATCGTCCTGATCCTGTCCGCCCTGGCCGGCGCCTGGTGGCAGCCGCCGCGCCCGTTCCCGCAAACGCAACCGGCGGCGTTCGCGCCCGGCGATATCGACTGGTGGCGCTACCCGCTCGAATCCAACCCCGCTCTGCGTCTGCCCGCCATTCAGGGCAAGCTGCGCGGCGTGCATGCGCTGGCGGACGGCAAGGTCTGGGTAGTCGGCGAAGGCGGCCTGATCCTGCACTCGCCGGATGCCGGCCTCACCTGGCGGCAGCAGCATCCGAAGCCGGCGACGACAGCCCCCGAAGCAACCGGCATGCACCTCCCCGGCTTGCTCGGCAAGGCTTACGCGATGGACCCGCGCCAGCAAAGCATCCTGCCGCCCGAGCCAAACATCATTCAAAACAACGCACCTATCGTGCTGCCCGACCCGAAGCGCAGCGAACCGCTGAAGATTCCGCCGCAAACCAACACCACCAGCACCCCGCCCGCTGTCACCACACCGCCCGCCAAGCCGGCAACCAGCCCCATCCTCAAGACGCCAGCCCGGCTGATCCCCAAATCGGTGTTCAAGCCCACGCCCAAGACCATACCCAAGACCTTTCCGAAGGCCATTCCACAGCCCGCCGCAAAACCCGCGCTGCCCAAACCTGTCGCCATCGCCCCACCGCCCGATGATGTCGAACTCCTCGGCGTGTTCTTCCAGAACGCCAATCGCGGCTGGGCGGCGGGCGATCAAGGCAAGATATGGTTCACCGATAACGGCGGCCAAACATGGCAAGCCGGCTTCGTCGGCGAGCATGCACGCATCGTCCAGATCTTTGCCGACAACGGTTTTGTTATGGCGATCAGCGACCAGGGCCGCATATTCGGAAGTAACGGCAACGACAAAACCGCCAACACCTGGCTAGCGTTCGAACAAATGCCCGCCAGTCCGGCGACCATCGCCGCGATGCTTGGCCGCGCCAACGCGCAAGCCAGCCAGCGCAACGGCGGCATCTTCGCTACGCCCGCCGGGTTCTGGCAGCTTGGAGAAAAGGGCGAAATCCGGCACGCCAAAGACGCGCCGCAAAACTGGCAGACCCGGCCCAGCGGCACGCAAACCCCGCTTACCGGCATTGCCTTCGCCGACACCAGGCGCGGCTGGGCGGTGGGCGATGCCGGCACCATCCTGCACAGCGACGACGCCGGCCAGACCTGGCGCGCCCAGAGCGGCGGCGAGGCCGCGCTGGCCGCCCGCCGCGCCGGCGAAGAAAACCGTCGTTACCCGGCGCCGTGGACCTGGCTGATGTTGTTCCTCGGCGTCGCCCGGCTGGCCATAGGCGCGCGCCGTCTCGATCTGGCAAACGCGAAGGCACAGAACAGCACGGAAACCGCCGGCATCGCCGGCCTGTTCGTATCCGATCAGCCGCTGAAACCGGGCGAAATCGACCACCTCGGCCATGCCCGCATCGCGCGCGGCCTGGCCGACTTCATCCGCAACCGCAACACCGAACCCGGCCTGACG
Organism: Tepidiphilus sp. J10; assembly: GCA_945897955.1. Lineage (GTDB taxonomy): Bacteria > Pseudomonadota > Gammaproteobacteria > Burkholderiales > Thiobacillaceae > PFJX01. Next base: position 7,479 of record CAMDGQ010000040.1, read on the forward strand.
CTGGCGGTAACCGGCTCCTGGGGCAGCGGCAAGAGTTCCATCATGCGTCTGCTGGAAGACGACCTGAAACGCGCCGGCTTCCGCCCGGCCTGGTTCAACGCCTGGCATCACCAGCAGGAAGGTCGCCAGCTCGCGTCGATGTTCAACACCATCCGCGCCCAGGCGGTGCCGGCCATCCATACGCCTGCCGCCTGGCGCGTGCGCGCCGCGCTGTACTGGCACCGAGGCTGGTTCTACCGGCTGCTCGCCCTCGGCGTGCTCGGCCTGTTTCTGCTCGGCTTCCTCGAAGCGCACGACCAGAAAGCGCCGCTGACGCAACTGCGCCAGGTCGTGGTCGGCGCGCTGATCGATACGCGGCCGGTAGTCATCACCTCGGCCAGCCTGGAAAAACTGAAGAAGAGCGGCGTCCTGCATCCGCATACCCTCGCCACCCTGACCGGCAAGATGGTCTGGCAACCGCGCGCGGAAGCCGGCGAAGGCTGTCTCGAAGTGCGCGGCGAGCAAGCAGGTGATTGCCGTTTCCACAACCTCGACCAGTTGTACGCCAGCCTGGACCATGAAACGCACCCGGTCGGCCTGACCGACGAAGAAAAGCAGGCGCTCGGCGACGCCGCCCAGCACCTGGGCGACACACCGCGCGGCATGCTCGGCGTGCTGCTCGGCGCACTGGTCGTGCCGCTGCTGCTCGGCAAGGGCCTGGCCGTGTACGGCCTCAACTATCTCGACCTGTTCAAGCGCCTGCTGCCGGAACGCGGCAAGGTCGAAGGCAAGGAAGCCGTCGGCACGATGGAAAATTTCCGCAACCAGTTCTGCAACCTGACCCAGGCCCTGGACGGGCGCCTCGTGCTGTTCATCGACGACCTCGACCGCTGCGACTGCGCCACCGTGCGCGAGGTACTGGAACTGGTCAATTACCTGGTCAGCGTCGGAAAGTGCTTCATCGTGCTCGGCATGGCGATGGAACACGTCGCCTGCTGCATCGAACCGAAATCGCCCAAGCAGCAAACCGACGGCTACGCCATGCAGTACCTGAAGAAGCTGGTCAACATCGAAGTGCCGGTGCCGAAAGCCGACCTCGGTGGCATCCGAGCCATGCTCGAAGGCCAGGCAAAGGCCGGCGAACGACCAGTCGATAACGAACCCGCCCGGCGCTGGGCAGCCTGGAGCTTCTCCCTGCTCGTGCTGGCCGCCCTCACCTGGGGCATGCACACGACCTGGACCCAATGGCAACCGGACACCAGCCCGAAAACCTTCCTGACCGCCGCCACGCCAGGCACGACGCAGCCCGCCGCATCAACCCCGCTCGAACTCAAACCATTCATCGCCGAACGAGAGCCTGACAACCCCGCCGTCGCTCCCGCCAGAAAAACCCAAGGCCCGATCGGCCTGATGCCCACAATCAAGCCGGAAACCAGCCTGTGGACCACATGGCTCAGCCTGCTTTCAGTCGCCGCACTGATCGCCGGCGCGGGTTGGTCGACGCGCGACAAATGGCTGCACTGGCTGCACCGCCACGGCATCCTGCAAGCCATCCGCATCAAACTCGGCGGCGCCGAACGCAAACGCGACACCCCCGCCTTCCGCGCCGCGCTGGAAAGCTGGCACAAAGTCATCGTCGCCGGCGACCCCACCCCGCGCGGCATCAAACGCTTCGTCAACCGCGTCCGCTTCCTGGCAATGATGGAACAAGCCCTGGAAAGCGACCAGATCCCCGAAGGCGTCCTGGTCGGTTTGGCGGCGCTGCATCATGCCAAGGTGGATTTGCCAGAGGATATCCAGCAATTGTCAGTTAGTACCTACTGGGCTTCCATCATTGAAGAAGAAGCTGAGAAATCCGGCAAACAACCGTCGCACAGCATTCATTACGCAATCCGGGATGCCACGCAAAACACCCCGGACTGGCCGCCGACACCTCAGCACATCGAACGATTCCTGCACATGGTCGAGTTTATGCATGTGAGGTGATGGGGAGTGAGTCGGACTTCAATGCTCTACATGTATGACTGCTGGCCTCCTGGGTACAAATTGACCCATTCAGGATGGGAAAGTCGTTAATGTGGGTCATTCGTACCCCATGCTTAAACCTGGTTCTAATTACTAACTTATTGAAAACACGGGGAGCGCAAAGAACTAATAAACAGGCACGATGATTGCACATTGTCCAAAAATTGCTTGAGCGTCGCGCGAGGAAGGCAAGTAAGGAACCAAAAAGGATTTATTTTAACCTGGCCCCATTAATCCCAAGTGGTTACGCGCTTATGCCAAGTTGAACAGAGGAAAATAGGATAACTTTTGCTTTCATCCCCAAAGCAAGTTGCCCTCCATACTTGACGGGCATCGGCCAATCCCGCGACACAATTTGCGAAAAGAGGTTTATTCAATTTTATTATTAGTGGCGAATATATCATTGGAGTAATTATTATGGATGAAACACAATCAATGTGGTGGAAACGTATTGTTTCCCTTGCAAAAACCGCGACGGTAGTTTGTGCATTTCTTGCGTTTTCATTAAGTATGCGTCAAAAGGAAATGGATCGGTTCTCAGAGATTAAGCCATTGTTTGAGATCGACGCGCCGCATGTACAGTCATCAATCAAAATCAAGAACCATGGTGGGTTGGTGTATTTTGTAGGCATCTATCCCAATGAAAGCGGTGACGCTGTTATTTCTACTCCGCGGAAATATTCTGCACTCAGCAGCAATGCCAATAGCGAGGCAATTTTTAAGGTATCAGATCAATTAAAATTAATAGAAACAGAGGCAAACAAGGATAAAAAAAGCGAAGGAATAGTCACTTATTGGAGGGATGTTGATCTAAATGCATATGAGGTCACGATTGTCCAGAGGAAAGACGGATACGGATATCGCATTAAGCACGTTCCGTTTTCGTTTCGTTCCAGTCTTTACATTACCATGTCAAGCAAATCGCTAGATTATATTCTGAGCAGTATTTTTCCAAAAGAGTGGTTTAGCGAGTTAGATAATAGCGTAATAGCGCAAGATAAAAGCGAAAAAAAGAAGATGGAAAATGTATTCGATATTGACAAATACGTTTTTGAAAAAAATAACCAATTTTATATCGGAAAAGCCAGATAAAACTAGCAACTATTTAAATGCAGCACTCGGCTTGTCTAATTGTAACGATTTGACATTAAATTATTACTTTAATTGAACTATAATCATGTTATCTTTTTTAATTCGGTTTGTTATAGCCTTTCTTATTGTGCCCACATTTGTCGCAGCACAACCATTGACACGCCCTGCAGCGATGGCGCCATTAGAAGTGCAAGACTGGGGTGCTTTCCGATCCCAACTAACCATAGCCAAGTACATAGGCATTACCTCAATTAGTACAGATGTATGGTGGGGTAAAGTCGAGGGTGCTGGCGATGAGCAGTTCAATTGGAGTTACTACGACAAAGTAAGCCAAACTATTATTGACTCAGGGCTCAAGTGGATGCCAATTCTTTCTTTCCATCAATGTGGTGGCAATGTAGGCGACGATTGTAATATACCCATTCCCTCTTGGGTTTGGAAAAAACTGGGCCACATGCCCCCAGAACAACATAAGTATAAAAGTGAAAAGGGAAATTATTCGAACGAAGTAATCTCCCTTTGGTCAAATGATAAAGCAAGCAGACAATACATTGAATTTGTTACCGCCTTCCGTTCCCGCTACAGCATGTTATCCGAACATATAGAGGAAATAAATATTAGTACCGGCCCTTCTGGCGAATTACGTTATCCCTCGTACAACACACATGATCACTTTACCTACCCCGAACGTGGTTTTTTTCAAGCTTACAGCGACGATGCCATAACTGATTTCGTCGGATATACACGAAATAAATACGTAACCTTGGAAAAGGTTAATGACGCCTGGGAAACCAATCTACAAGACTGGCTTGAAATTCGCCCCCCTACGAAACCTGAAGAATTCTTTACTCAAAAAGAATATCTTAACACCCAATACGGAAAAGATTTCACCTATTGGTATAGCCAGTCTTTGTTAAAGCACGGCGCATTCATGCTTCAACTTGTAACCAATACACTTGGTTCTGATTTTTCTGGCATTCCGTTAGGAATCAAAATTCCCGGAATTCACTGGCAGATGAGTTCGCCCACGATGCCTCGCTCGGCCGAAATTACTGCTGGCCTTATTTCCACAGACAATGATATTTTCAGTGAAACCACTGGGTATGGGTATTTTCGCATTATTGAAATGATAAAACATGCGAACACTGAACATCGTCCAGTAGTACTACATTTCACGTGCTTGGAAATGGACAACAACCCCTCTACGCCCAACTACTCGCAAGCTAAGAATTTGGTGTTTTGGGTTGACCAGGCAGCCAAGTCACAAAACATCGAAATCATGGGTGAGAATGCCTTAAGCAGTGGCGTAAAAAATGAGCGCGGTTGGGACAATATTGATAATGCGATAAGATGGGGCAGTTACCGTGGTCTTACAACCCTTCGCTTAGGCGATCTGGCAGTTGACAATAACCTTGGTTTTAAACGTTATCAACGGCTTATCGAAGACTTCAAGCCTCAATAGAAGGGCTAAAGGGGCCAGGCTTAGAAGAGCTAAAGGGGCCAGGCTCAATTAACTAGAAATATCTATGAAAAGCAATCCGTCCCTGCCCCCTTTAATTCTGCTCGCGGCGGCTGGCGCATCCACGAATATTAGGGAAATATAAGTCAGGCTCGATTATTTTTTAATGTAATGTCAATTAAAGGGGCCGAATGTCAATTAAAGGGGCCGGGCTCACATTTATTATGCACATATATTCTCTAGCCGCCATGTCCAACTGGCGCTGTGAGATGGACACTCAAAACGCCCGGCACTTTTAACAACACTCAAACTAAATTTTAGCCCCAATCTGTATCACCGCAACCACTGACGAGAGGAGTAAGAAATGGCAGATCATATTGAAGTCAAAGATATCAAGGCGCTTCCTGTTCTACCATACGTGGATGTACGCGCAAAGCTGAAGTCAGGTGACATTTTATTCACATCCGGGGACTATCTCATTTCCAAGGCCATTCAGAAAATGACCGGCAGTCCCTGGAGTCATGTGGGCATTGTTTTTCGGCTTGATTCCATTGACCGCGTGCTGTTACTGGAAAGCGTTGAGGATATGGGAGTGCGGTTTGCCCCTTTGTCGAAATACCTCAATAACTACGAAGGTGGCAAGCCCTATAAGGGGCGTGCAGTTCTTGCCCGTTGTCAAGACGTAACAAGCGAGACCATTATTAAACTTTCCACTTTTGGAATTGACGAACTGACTCAGCCCTACGACAAGGATGAGATCGCAAAAATAATGGCACGTATTACCCTTGGCATAGGCAGGAAGGAACGTGACCGTGAATACATCTGTTCAGAGCTGGTCTATGAATGTTTTGCACGTGCAGGAAAGGAGTTTGCTTTTAACCCCAAAGGCTTTATCAGCCCGGAAGATGTCTGGCTCGATGGAAAACTTTCTCTTGTTGGACGAGTTCTTTAGCCAGATGATTTCATCACGGATCAACAACTTCTGATTTTTTCTTAGTGAACATCTGAACATGATAGAAAACAATAATTTAGTTTTGCAAGAGAACAAGCACGTCCTCGACTACTGTTTATCAATTTTTGCCTCCCATATTTTCCATTGTCAGATCGTTCTTGGAGATATAAATGAAGAAATTAATAGCATCAGGAGTGAGTGCAGCAATGGCGGTGGCCTTGTTATTACCGGGCTGCGCGAGCGGGCCTGAAAACCGGGCGCTGTTCGGTATAGGAACAATCATTGCTGGAGTCACGCCAAGTGATGACATCCTGCAAACCTATTACCTCGGAGTTTTCGACCCCACCGAGCAAATCCCTCAAACGGTTTACCGGGTGCGGGTACGCGGCCAAGCCAATCTGCTGAGCCGGACCCACTTCGCCAGCGGCTGGGTGCCTGCCTCCCTGATCGACACATTGAACGGCCCCGATATCAAGAAGATCGGCGATGGCGAAGCGGGAAATCCTTTCTCCTCCAACTATCGCAACCGTCGTCTGGTCATGTTCGGACCGGAAGGCTTCCGCGAGGCACCCAAGGATCACCGGCTGGTGATCGTCATGGGATCGACACCCCAGGACTTCTTTTCCGCCGTGGATTCTGCCCTGGGCTCGGTGGCACAAGTTCAACTCGATAGCGATACCACTCATCTGCGTCAGGCATTGCTGGAGGGATGGGTCAACGCACTACACCAGGAACAGCGTCTCGCTGACATTTCCAGGCAATTCGAAGCCGCCCAATAAGGAGAACCACCATGTTCGCCAAGTTCATGATCGTGCTTTGCTCTCTGCTTCTGGCTGGCTGCGCCAGCCTGAGGGTGGATGTGGATGTCTACAAGGGGCCACTAATCAATGAGCCGGATGTGCAACTGAAACAGGTGGCGGCACAGGCCATCGCTGCGCAGCCATTGATCAGGACCATGATCGTCGATACGTATCATGGAGGTTATGACGTTAAGCCATACAAACCTTACGTGAAGGAACTTCGCACATCGCTCGAAGCGCTTGCGGACATGATCGAGCTGGACCCGCAGGTTGTATCCATCGTTAGCAAACTTGCGGCAGATTGCACCTTCGATAAACAGGCGACTCGTCTCGCGGAGTGTATCGCAATGGCCGAGGGCGAGATTGCACTACGCTTTTCCGCGCCCCAAATCCAAGCGCAATTGGTTACCGCGCGATCCAAGCTACTTACCGATTCAAGTCCGGATGTCGACAGCATCGCCGCACATATAGGCCAAATGGCGCAAGCAGCACAAAAAGGCGGAATCGTTAAGCAAATCAAGCTATGGGAGAGCGATCCGCGGATGCCAGAATATAAAAAGGACTTGCGCAATGATCTGGTCGAGTTCGCCGAACGCGCCAGATGGATCGGCAATCACGCCAAGCTGTTCCTGAAGCTCTTGAATGACGAGATGGCTGGGCAAGCACAACCTTTCTCGCCTTCACCCATTGTTGAACCCAGCAGGCTTCTACGCCAGGCCATCGAAACCCATTCCCTGATCCTGCAAACCATCGGCAACTCCATCTTGAGCCAGACCAACGAAATCGAACGCATGGCGGGCTTGAACAGCGACTCAAGAAACGCACGTCTGAAAGCACGGGAACTGACGGTATGGGGTAGCGTGGGCTGGGCCAGGAACAGCGTTCTGGCTGCGGTCAAGGCGCGTAACGACACATGGACATCATTCCCTTCACTGATCAATTCCGATTTCAAGAGTAGCCTGCTGGCCCACTTGAACGCTGCGGATAACAAGTCACTTGAAGCCATCAGCCTGTTGGGAGAATCAATCCCTCATTACCAGAAGGCGATCAAACCGTTTGATTCCGTTGCAAAAGCCTACGCAGCAACCTCGAAGCTGAACTGCGGCGGCAAACCAGAAGGAAAGCCGGCTGAACTGCTGCAAGCCTGCCTGAGTAGCGATTTCGCCGAGATGAATACGCTCCAGGACGTGCTGCTCGGGGATGGGAAGGAAATCACCAATACAGAGGCATCTATTGCACTGAGTGCTCTGCGCACGCACCTTGAAAACTTGAAAACGAAACTTGAAGGCTGGAAGACGGACCTCGTCTTGTTACGCAACTGGAAAGCCAGCCTGGAAGGCGCCGAAATGCTGCTGCGGGGGGGGCTGGCAGGAAGTGAAGTCAAGAATCCCCGCGAAGTCATTGATCTGGGAGTGTCACGCCTGCGCGGCATGCAGGTCGAGGCAGTGCTTGCGGAAGATGCGACTCGCCGCGCGAGAATTGAGGATGCCATCCAGATACTCCTCACCCACCGGGCCGGCATGGTTCCCCTGGTGCCTTCCGCCTCCTATCTTCGCAACAGCCTGCCGGCCACCTCTCTGAGTGAAGGTATTCGGGAAAAGGATGAGGCCAACATGCTCTGGCAAGCTTTTATCCGCGCCTTCCCTGACACGAAGGCAAACGGGGAGGAACAGATGCGCCTGGATGTAGACAAGCAGTACTGGCAGCCGGTCAACCGTGTACGGGTAAGTGGCGGCGGCAGCGTCAACAAGGTACTGGCCAAGGACGATGTCGGCAACTGGTATGTAAAGAGCTTCGATACTGACAAGAAGGCGGTGATCGAGACCATGAAGAAACTCGCTCTCTACAACCTGGCGGGCGCCACACCCGCTCTTGGCGCCCTGCGCACCCAATTGGCCAACGCCAAGGGTCTCTCCGTGGATCAGTTGAAAATGAGTGACCTGGGCATTGGTAAAGCCATGCCGGTTTCCTCTGCGCCGATAGACAACGATCTTTTGGTGGTCACTCAACCGGCGATCACGGAAGCCCCATCCGACGCACCCAACGGTACGGTGGCGGATGTTTACAAGGTGGTACTCACCCGTTACGGCAAGGCCTTGCAGACGACTTATCAGACCCTGCAATGCGACACCAAAGTGGGGGATGTGAATACCGACGTGTGCGCTGATGGCAAATTGACCACGAAGGCTCAGGAGGAACTTGGCAAGATGAACTTGAAAACGCTGGATGAAGAAGTGGCCAGATTGCTGGGCGAACGGACGTCCACCTGCAAACCAGATATCGCCAATAAGTCTTGCAAAGGCACATCTCCGTCCAAACCCGCATCCGAATCTGCCAGCAGCACCAAGCTCACCAAGGCAGATATGCAGGGTCTCAGCCTGGATGAGTTGAAGTTATCTGCCGACAAGCCATGGTCCGTTGCATCGATGACCGTGAGCGACTTGTCCGTAAGTGAATTGCGAGCCATGACAGAGGCGGCGGCTGCAACGGGCAAAGAGTCGGTCTCCAAAATTACCGGTGGAAAACTCACTGCCGCCAAGATTGAGTCCATCACCTTGAAACCGGGGAGTGTGCTGCATGCCGACCAAGTCAGCCTCATCCAGGGTAAGGCGGGCGGCATAGAGGTGCCAAAGGGCACTTATACCCAGGTCGAACTGGCAGCCCAGGCCGGGCAAGCCACATCCATTTTCCAGAGTACAGAGCAACTTGCCGACGTCCAGATCATGAGCGCGACCAGTAGCGAACAGGGCGGCAAGGTCAAATTGACCGATGCTGTGTTCAAAGGCGGGACATTGAGCAAGCCACTCTTCGGTGCCATCGCGTTCTCCGGCACCTTGATCAAAGAGAGCAGTGCCGCCGCCACGGCTAGTGGGGACGCCCCTCGCTTCGAAACACTGTCCTCTCTCATCAACAAGCAAGCCGATGCCCTCAAACGCCTCAAGAGTGATATGGAAACCCTCAGCGCATCCATCAGCAAACCCCTGCAATAGGCCCGCGTTGATTGATCCAGGAACTCCCACCAGGAAACCAATGCAGCCCCGTGCGGGTTTCCATCACCCTGTTTCATCACCCACATTACCCGTCACCAATACCTTGGAGAAATCATGGCCCACCCTTACTACCTGATTACCGCCGAGCCCAGGAAACTCGCCAAGATCGCCAAATATGCCCGCAGCCTGACCGGCAGCAAACAGGGTGATCCGGTGCATGTCGTCGGTTCGCATCGCATCGTGCTGATGCCAGTGGCGGTTGGGAAGATGCTCGACAACGCAACTGAATCCATTGATCCGGCGCGTCCGAACACATTCGAGGGCATCGTTCAATCGATGGGCGCGCAAGGCGCGGCGGCGATCAGCGCGGAACGTCTGCGGGAACTGCTGGCGGCGCGTGCGCCGGAGGAGTTGGGCATCCCCCGAGACATGCCCAAGTCCGGCGACCTGGTCATCGACGGGGTTGACTGGCATATCAAACGGACGCGCCTAGTGGAGGCCTGGGCTTTGCTGGGCGGCCCGGATGCGATCGACTGGCAAGACGTGCGCGTCGGGCAGATCGATACAGGTTTTCGCCCCATCCCCTGTCTGGGCTTTGGTCCGGACGGCACATCCGGCTTCGTGCTGATCGACTTCGACCGGAACTTCTTTCCCGGCGATTTCAATCGCGATGACCATCTGGATTACGGCACTACGCTGAGAAGCGCGGACTCCGCGCTGGACCCGCTGCTGGGTGGTGCCTTCGACGGTCATGGCACCCGTACCTCCAGCGTGCTGGCTGGCCGCGACGAGGCTCAGGTGTATTTTGGGGCGGCGCCGCGTGTGCCTTTCATCCCGGTGCGGATCAGCGACAGCGTCATCGTCAATCATGTGCAGACGCCGTTGGCGCAGGCCATCGAGCATCTGGCCGGGCATGGTTGCGGCGTCATCACGCTGAGTATGGGCATGGCGCTGACCTACGTCACCGACCGCCTCCGGTCCGCCATCGATTACGCCTATGAGCAAGGCGTGATTCTGGTCACGGCGGCAGGCAATGTCTGGGATCCGGTGGTCTATCCCGCCCGCCTGAATCGCACGCTGGCCGTCGGCGGCTGCACGCTGGCGATGACGCCCTGGCTGGGCAGCAGCTTCGGCCCTGAAGTCGATCTCTGCGCGCCAGCCTGGCCGATCCGTCGGGCCACCGTGGACCGAGCTGGAAATCCGGAATACGGCCATGGCGACGGCACTTCCTTCGCCACGCCGCAGGTGGCCGGCACGGCGGCGCTGTGGTTGCGCTATCGGGACCAGGAGATACGTGACCTCTATCCGCATAAGTGGCAGCGGGTAGAAGCCTTCAAACGCATCGTCACCAGTACCACCCAACCCGGTACGGAATGGAATCGCAACCTGTATGGCGCCGGCATTCTGGATGCGGAAGCCGCGCTCAAGGCCGAACTACCGGCGCCCGCGAGTCTGATCAAGGACAACAATGCCTGACAGGGGCTAAGTGAAGCTTGAAGCGTGCTTATCCGGTTAGCTGCCAACCCTACCACCTGTGTAGTGGCTCGGGATTTCATTAATGGAACTACTAGCCAATCGACTAAGCGAGCAAACAACGCTCGCCAAATCGCTTGATAGCCTGCGAAAGCGGGAATGACGTGGGCTTGGATATTACTTGTCGGATCAACAATCCGTCCCCCAGGAATGGGGTAATCCGGGGCGGAATGACGGAATTGAAATTTCATTAATCCCCCTCTTCCCGCTTCTGGAGCCATGCCATGCAACACACGCAAAACCAGAACCAAGAACTCGAACCCGAGGAACTGAGGAGGACGCTGGAAGGACTCGGTTTGCTCGAATCGCCGGTCAAGCCGGGGGACGAGTTCAAGGTGCATGTTGCGGCCTCCAGCGCGGAAGAAATCGAGAATGCGGTCAACCGGCTGCGCGAGTCATTTGGATGGGAACCGCATGGCCAGGTGACGCAGAACACCTTGCGTGCGATCCGCATCCAGGTGGCTGCGTTGCAACGCAAGCTGGCGGCGCACGGGTGTTACCAGGGCGAGGCGCATGGTCGCTTCGATGAAGACACACGGCTGGCGTTGGTGCAGTTTCAGGCCGGACATGCCGATCAGTGCCTTGATCAAACCGGCATACTGGACGCGGCCACCCGCGCCGTGCTGAAGGCTTTGCCGCCGTATACCTTCGACGAGGTTCTGGCCTCGGAACTGGATGCGGTGAACAAAAGCCGCGGCGAAACCGGGCAAAACCCGGAAAAGGATGCGGCCGAGTCCGACAACGCGGTGGTGCGCGCGCATCAGGCCAGGCTGATGGGTTTGGCGTTCTCCGGCGGCGGTATCCGCAGCGCCACTTTCAATCTGGGCATTCTGCAAACGCTGGCACGTCTTGGGTTGTTGCGCCGGGTGGACTATCTTTCCAGCGTTTCCGGTGGCGGCTACATCGGCAGTTGGCTGCACGCCTGGGTAAAACGCGAAGGCGGCGACATCCGGAAGGTGGAAAGCCGGCTGGCGGTCCAGCCTGGCGCCGCGCTGCATGAACCGCGGCAGGTGTCATGGCTGCGCCAGTACAGCAACTATCTGACGCCGCGCATCGGCCTGCTCAGCGCCGACACCATGGCCGGCATCGCCACCTGGCTGCGCAATGTGCTGCTCAATCAGGTCATTCTCGGCGCGTTGGGCCTGGCGGTGCTTTGTGTGCCGTGGATTCTGTTCATGCTGACACCCGAGTGGCGGGATGGCATGGCGTTCTCGGCGATGCTGGCCGGCGGCGGCGCACTTTTGCTGCTGGCGATGGGCGTCGGCGTCATGGAAACCCGGGCAATCCGGCGCGATATAGCCACCGATATTGCTACCAGCAAAACGGCGACTGCCTCCTTCGATCCGGCTTGCCGCCATCGAAGAGCCAAGGTGGTGATCGCCAGTGCAGCCACGAGCGCGCTGCTGCTCGGCCTGGTTCTACCATTCGCGCTGGAGATTGAGTTGGAGCAAGCCTTTCAACGCATGTCTTTGATCGTGCTGGGTCCGCCCGGCGTGCTGCTTGCGCTGTTGCTCGGCGTGACCCTCGGCATCGGCCTTGCCGGCAGGCAATTGCGCGAGGCAGCGCGTGAATGGTGGAGTCGCGTCGGAGGCATACTTCTGACCATGCTGCTGGGCTGGCTGGCGCTGGACGGCGTCGCACTGCTCGGCGGTTACGCACTGATTTACGTGGGCGAATGGGTCAGCGCCATGGGCGGCATCCTCTGGCTGGTCACCACGATTGCCGGCGTGGTTCTCGGCCGCAGTTCCGCTACCGGCAACGAAAATGGCAAATCAAAGGGCGGCTGGAAGAACCAGATCGCCACCCTCGCGCCCTGGGTCTTCGTGGCGGGCCTGCTGATCCTGCTTTCGCTGGCCTTGCACACGAGCACGATCAATCTCGGCGGAGCTGCCGGCATCCAGGTCTGCAATCCGACGCCGGACAGGTCCGACCCCGGCCTGCTCGCCACTTATCGCTTCAACCTGGAAACCGGCAAGGAGTCGGCCGTCACTCGCGGCGAGGTATTGCAGGTCAAACCCGATCCGGGTTGCAGTATTGCCAGCTATGCGCGGCAGGCGGAACAGGCGGTTTCGAACGCGCCCTTCTTCTTGCTCTGGCCATTTGGATTGGTGCTTCTGGCCTCACTTCTCGGCTGGCGCGTCGACATCAACGTGTTCGCCTTCCACATGTTCTACCGCAACCGGCTGGAACGCTGCTACCTGGGGGCCAGCAACCCGAAGCGTCGTGCCAACCCGTTCAGCGGCCTCGACATGTCCGATTCGCCCCGCCTGGACGAGCTCAAGCACGCCGGCCATGTGCAGCGCCCGTATCCGCTGATCAACACCGCGCTGAACATCGCGCGCTCGAAGAATCTGGCCTGGCAGGAACGCAAGGCCGCTTCCTTCCTGTTCACGCCGGAATTCTGCGGTTACTCGCTGCCGGGCATCAGCGATGCCGGGATTGCCGCCTATCAGAAGACCGAGCAGTTTCTGGCGCCGCCGGAGAAAGCGGGCAAGCCGGGCGCCAGATCAGGCTGGCTGGGGCTGGGCACGCCGATGACCATCTCCGGCGCGGCGGCCAGCCCCAACGCCGGGTATCACACCAACCCGGCCACCGCGTTCCTGATGACCGTGTTCAACGTGCGGCTGGGCTGGTGGATACAGAACACCCGCAAACTCGACAACTGGATCAAACCCGGTCCCCGGCAATCCATCGGTTACCTGCTCAAGGAACTGCTGGCAAACACCAAAGACTCCGACGATTTCGTCTATGTCAGCGACGGCGGCCATTTCGAGAACCTGGGCATCTACGAGCTGGTACGCCGCCGTTGCCGCTACATCATCGCCTGCGATGCCGGCTGCGATCCAAACTACACGTTCGAAGACCTGGGCAATGCCATTCGCAAATGCCAGATCGACCTCGGCGTCGAGATCAGGATCGACCCCGCCGCCATCGTGCCCGACCCGGAAACCGGTCGCAGCCTGTTCCACTGCGCGGTGGGCACGATTCATTACGAACAGCGCGATCCGGTTGCCACGCCCGGATATCTGCTCTACATCAAGGCCTCGCTGAGCGGCAACGAACCGAGCGACATCAAGCAATACAAGGCCGAACACAGCGCCTTCCCGCACGAAAGCACGGGCGATCAGTGGTACAGCGAATCGCAGTTCGAGAGCTATCGCAAACTCGGTCAGCATGTGGCCGAGCAGGTGCTGCAACAGGCACGCGACGATGCCGCCCGGCACAGCCTCGCGGCAAGCAGGCAAAACGCCGTCGGTTCAGCTCGGTCGTGTGACCTGGAACTGTTCTTCCACACGCTGTCCGAGCAGTGGTATCCGCCCAGCGACGCGAGCCGTGCGGCCTTTTCAAGGCACGGCATCGAACTCGAAAAGATCTACGACCGCATGCGCCTGGACGCCAATCTGCGCTTCCTAGACAGCCAGATCTATCCGGAATGGGTGAAGCTCTCGAATCGCGTCAAGCCGGAGCCGAATCAAGCCCAGCAGACCATGTTCCCCGTCAGCGGGAACGAACTGAGAGCCGGCTTCTACCTGTGCAACACGCTCATCCAGCTGATGGAAAACGTCTATACCGACCTGCATCTGGAAGAAGAGCACGCCCATCCGGACAATCGAGGCTGGATGAACCTGTTCCGTCACTGGTCATGGTCCGGCATGTTCCGCGTCACCTGGGCGGTTTGCGTCGCCACCTATGGCGCGCGCTTCCAGCAGTTCTGCCGTCGCACACTCGGTCTGGAAAGCGGCAAGTTGACGCTGGGGAACAGTGTCATTGTGGGCAGCGCAGGTTGGGAAAGCAGCATCAACTTCCTGGAAGTCGAACACATACAGCGCATCATCGCGGGCGGATACGCCGGATCGGCAAACGCGCTTGAAAGCCTGAACAAGGACAGGATCGCCGAAATCGCCAACCAATGGATACGCAGTCAGAGCAGCATGCAACTTCAGGTGCAGCCGCTGGAAATTCGGGTCAGCGACCCCTTCGGCAAGGAGCCGGACTTCGAATTTCCGGTGGGTTTCGGGCTGCTGAAAAAATCGGATACTGGGCCTGAGTACAGCTTGGCCTACTACCGCATTCAGGACCATCTGCGCCGCATGGGACTGGGTCGCGAGGGCCTGCGCAAACTACAGGAAAAATACACTGGCATTTATGTCGACCTGCCACTCGGCCTGACCCGGGTCATTCACGAAGCAGAGCCTGATAAATTGCAAAACCTGTGGCATCTGGTGCTCTGGAGCAACCCGGCAGCCAAGAGAAAAGATCTCGGGCAGTCTGTATTCACGCATGCGCAATGAGGAGGAAGACGCGCCGGGATGCCCTGGGTTGAAATCAACCCGGATTAACTCGATTGATCGAGGCATGGGGTGTTTATTACCCATGCATGTGCGAATGGAGTTCGCCAAATGGTTGAAATCAAGAGGGGATGGAAGTTTTTCAACATGGCACGCTGATTGCTTTTAATGCCAGACCGCGAATCAAGCGGGCTGCAAAGTAATGGATGTTCTGGCATTAATGATTTGATCAGTTTTCTCGTTCTCGTATAAACCCGTTCAACATCAAGGAGTTCATTATGCACATCCTCCGTTTTCTTCTACTCTGCATTTCATTTATTAGCATCCCCACCAGCTTCGCCGACAGTTTCAAGGTCAAGGATTGCGACGCGGATGCGGCCGCCGATGTTACCGAGGCGTATCGATTTGTTGCGAACAACTTGAACAAGGTATTCAACCCGATGGATTTCCTGACTTCAAAGCAACGTGAGGAAATGAAAAGCAAATGGGGGAAATTGACGGTTGATTGTATCGATGACAAAAACAAATGCGTCAACACAGACGGATTGCTCGGTCGCGCGCATGGTGGAATCGGCAATCAAGTCAATATCTGTTACTACAATCATGTAGATTTTTGAAGCAGCCTGTGTGAACTCGTCGGAAGCATGGTGCATGAGGAAGGCCATGCCAATGGCATGCCGATAATGAAAGGTCATAATAGTCCGACCGCAACTGTTTTCAACAATGACCTCGTTTATAGAATGGGAGGTGTGGCAGAAGAATTTTGTGAAGCGGAAGCCGCGGCCGGCCGATTTTCAGACAATTTGTTGCGCGGAAAATCCCAACGCGCCATGGGCAAGAGTTGCGGCAAGGATGATCAATGCAAGACGGGAAAATGCGAAAAAGGCGAATGTGTCTGCAAAAGCGATAGCGACTGTCCGGGTCAGAAATGCAAAAAACCGCTGGGCGGAATAAACCAATGCCGACCGTGATGAATTTTAAATAATTTCAACCGACGATTTCAAATCGGCCATTTATTGATCCGTTTTTTCCCGCAACAATACGTTGCATAAACAAGGAGGTTATAAAAATGAATTTGATCATCGAGTGGAACAACATTGCGCTTGAGGCCATCCGCAACATTGGCAAGCTGCCTTTCAGCAGCCGGGATCGTGAACGTGGCGGGCCGCCTCAAGTTGCGCGTTCCATCGGCATTATCTACACCGCCATTTATGACGCCTGGGCGGCCTACGACAACGTCGCCAAGCCGGCCCACAGCACCACGCCGCGCCGGCCCGCCGCGCAACGCACCGATGCCAATCGGCGCAAGGCGGTCAGCCAGGCCGCCTACCGCGCCATCGTCGACCAATTCCCGCCTTCCATCTTCGGGCTTTGCAATGTCACCTTCATGTCCGAGTACGAGTGCATGCTGGAGGCAAAACTCGCAGCCGAGGGCATTGCCGTTGGCGACATCAACACCAATGCGAACAATCCGGTCGGCGTGGGCAATCTGGCGGCGAATGCCGTACTCGCGTTCAGGCATGCGGACAATTCGAATCAGGCCAATCTCTACGCGGATACCACCGGTTACGCGCCGGTGAATTCGCCCATGTCGGTCGCCCTGCCGCCGGCGGTCGACGCCATTGCCTTCCCCGGGCGCTGGCAGGCATTGACCTACCTGAATGCGGATCACGAGGCGAAAACCCCGAAGTTCATCGCGCCGCACTGGGGCGGCGTGAAGCCCTTCGCGATGACCAGCGGCAGCCAGTTCCGCCCCGTCACGCCGCCGCAGAATCCGCTTTCCCAAGGCTATCTCGACCAGGCCAAACATGTGATGGATATCCAGACGCGACTGACGCCCGAACAGAAGGTGATCGCGGAATACTGGGCCGATGGCCCGAAATCCGAACTGCCGCCCGGACACTGGACGGAGTTCGCGGCTTTTGTCGCCGAGCGGCCGGCAATTCCCGGTTTGCCCGGCAGCGGCGCGCTGAATCTGGACGACACGGTGAAGCTCTATTTCGCCCTGGCGAATGCCATCATGGACGCCAGCATCGCGACCTGGGATGCCAAACGCCATTTCGACTATGTCCGCCCGATCACCGCAATCCGGCATTTGTTCCGCGGCAAGATGGTCAGCGCCTGGGCCGGGCCGGGCAAGGGCACGCAGGAGATTTTGGGCGAAACCTGGCGACCGTTTCAGGTGCCGAGTTTTCCGACGCCGCCGTTCTCCGAGTTCACCTCCGGACACAGCGGTTTCTCGATGGCGGCCGCCACGGTGCTGCGCAAATTCACCGGCAGTGACCGCTTCGGCTTCTACTACGCACAGAACGAGCCGCTGAAAGCGGATCCGACTGAACCTGTAACCGATGTGGTGCTGTCCTGGCCCACCTTCACCCAGGCGGCCCGCGAAGCCGGTGAATCACGACTGTACGGCGGCATCCACTTCTACGAAGGCAACGTCGTCGGCCTGGATCTCGGCGAGAAAGTCGGCGAAAAGGCCTTTGCGCGCGCGCAAGACCTCTGGTCGGGTGCTTGACGGGGTCAACAACTCTTGCAAGCGTGGATTCGGCACAGTGGAATTTCACGCGTCATGGCCTTGATTGGATGGACTTCTCCTGACTGCCACGGTCTCCATGCGCCTGACCGGAGAAGTCCATCCATTGCGCTGGCTGGCTGCATATTCGACAGTTGACATGCTCCACCCGGGTGAAAACCAACCCGGTTTTGAGTAAACTTCAAATGGACACCCTGACATGATAATTGTCATTTTTAACCATTAAAATCGAGCAATACGATGAGAAACGCCCATTCGTCAATCGAGGGCATTATTCTTTCAGTTTTATGCTTTACCTTGGCTGGCTGCGCTACAACACCGCCATCGAATAAAGTTTATACAGCACCAACAGATTTCAAGTATTTTGCCGAGTATGGCTGGATGCCGGTTGCCGAAAACTCAACTGGCGGCAATGAATTATATAAATCCAGGATTCTTGTCAGTTATGTTGCATATGACTGGAAATCAAGCGGCGGCGGAGAAGTGTGGCATTCACAGCGGGCCCTGCCTGAAACCGAGGCAGAAGCCAGAGCAACTGTGCAAAGTAATTTTGCCGAATTAGCAAAGTCGAGAAATGAACAAGGGCCACAGACCAACGAAGCATTAGAAACAGCAAAAAAGATAATATTCGCCCCAGTGGCTCTGGCTTTTATTGCCACTTTGCCGATCAGCTATCCAATCGAACAACAAATAAAAAGAAATACATCAACTGGCGCACCTTTTCCCGAGGAAGCCAAGAATGCCAGATCCACACTGCATCTTGAGCCTGTCAGACCACCTCCCGTACCAGACAAAGCCCGCTTCGATATTCGTGTCGAGGACCGCTCGGGCAATCCTGTCAAGGATGCAAAGGTTTTGGTGATTCATTCACCAATCAGATTCACCGCCTATGCGGATGCAAAGTATCGTAGAGCTTTCCCAATAGAACAAATGGTTGACGATTATGGCGTGTCATCCGAGTTGGCCGAAAAACTGGCTCATCATCTCGGACGCGAGGGTGCACCGGGTGGCGAATTTACAGATGCAAACGGCAGATTGCCAGTAGAATTTCGCACTGGAATGAAGGAGTATGTGCAACTCCCGCGCATGGTGCATTTCCTGATCAACAAGCCGGGATATGTGCCACAGACCCGATCCATTCCAGCCGAGAAAGTAGGCTCCATCGATATTCTTCCATTTACTCTGGAGGTCGACACAAAACCGACCGACTCCATTTCATTGGAGCTTAATCCATGGACCACCACCCGCAAACTGGAGCAATATGTGTGGCACCTTTCGAGAAAATACGCCGACGAGTCGGCATGGAAAGCTCAGCCTGACACGCCACCACCCGAGTTCGACCGGTTCAGGGAATATGCCCTGGCTGCGTATTCATTTGCTCCGGATTACCCCATTGTGCAGTCCGCCATGTTTTTCCTGGAATTGGAAAACGGAAATCGCGAGGAGGCAAGGAAATACGGGCGTTTTATCGACAACAATATCTATGCCAAGGCCATCTATCGCATGATCTGGAACGACAATCCTTCGACCAGATAATATTTTTCCCAATTTAATCAATCACCCCGATCATGCAATGTGGCAAACATTGATCACTCCACCATCAGCATCTCGGGATGCGGCATGCTGCCAGGCAGCAATTGGCAACCAGTTATTTATTCAGAGCGCGACAGTCAGGCGCATAGTACAAACCACCTCCAGTTTTTAATTCGAAAACTCACCAAGTCGAGACAAGCATGCTCCCCTATCAAGAAAAAATAATTTCCGAAATCCTGTCTGCAACGTCAATCCAGGGTGCCAGAATACTGGAAATAGGCGGAACACCGCCCTGGACCGTTGCAAACAAATTGATTGAAATGGGAGCGAAGAGCGTCACTTCCATCAACTACAGGAGTGATCTGGAAAATTTGAGGATCAGTGACAGTATCGATTTCTACAATATTGACGCGCGAATCATGTCCAGTGTGTTGAAGGAGAAATACGACTTGATTTTTGGAATTGCCGTGATTGAACATCTGCCCAATCTGGAGACAATTCTGGGGGAGTGCGTAAAGATATTGAACACAAACGGCAGGATTGCTCTGCACGGAGCCGCATTCTGGTCCAGCAACCTGGGACACCATGTTTTCGTTCACATTGACAATGCCAGATACGAATTCAACGCAAACAACCCGATAGACGATTTCAGCCATATTTATTTCAGCAAGCAGGAGATGGAAACTCATCTGATCGAAGTAAAACAACTTCCTGCAACACATGCCACAGCAATCGTCAACTATATCTACGACAATCCAATTCTGAATCGTTACCATTACGAGGATATATTATCTTCATACAAACGTGCCGGACTCGAATTTTCCTATTTCAGACATAGCAACTGGAAAACCCCAACCAGCGACACCCTTGATCGCATACAAGCGAGGCTTGGCCCCTATTTCAGCCAGATCTACAACAACTATTCCTGCGGTGAATTGCTGCTGATTGCCTCAGTCAATTGAATCAAATCACCCCTGATCACGATTTTCCAACAAACAACATCCATCACCCGAGGCATCCGGCATGAGCATGCGAATTGAAAAATCAAACTGGTTGATCGTAGTTCTGATACAGGTTTTCGCATGCTGCATCAGCCATGCACCCGCAGCCTGGGCATTGGAAGCGCCGAAGCCCTTGTCCGACCCGCAAGGCAGCTGGCTGCTTCAGCCGGCTTATTCGGACGAATTTGATGGCAAGTCGCTCGATTTATCCAAGTGGGACAACGATGTGGTGGATTGGGGGGTGTGGTCCTGGCTGCCGGAGAATGCCTGGGTCGAATCGGGCAATCTGTCATTGCGCATGAACTATCAGGAGCATGAGCGCAAAGGTCAGCGTCTGTTCTATACCTCCGGCATCGTCAGATCGAAGGCTGCGCCGATCAAGTACGGATATTTCGAAGCGCGTATTCAAGCTGCACCGAAGTTTCCCGGCGTTTGCCCGGCTTTCTGGGCGTTCCGGCAGGAGGCGGACATGTGGACCGAGATCGACTTCGTCGAACTGACTCAACGCCATAACACGCCGCGTCAAATCGACATTTTCAGCCTGGTTCATCGCCATCCCGACCTGAAGCCGGGCGAGAAAATTGTCGAGGAACGCACGGTCATGGTCGATTGGGATCCCAGGGATGCATTCCATGTCTATGGCGTCGAATGGAATGAATCAAGACTCAACTGGTACATAGACGGCGTATTGGTCGGCACGAGCAAGAACCTCTACTGGCATCAGGCGCTGGACATTGTGCTGTCGTTCGGCGTGAGACGGTCCTTACGGGACAACCCATCGGCGCAGGGCTTGCCAACCACTGCCCTGGTTGACTATGTCAGGGTCTGGAAAAATGCGGCAACCCCGGATTGCCGGCACGGTTCCGGAACGAACCCGGCTCCCTGAACGCCCGACAGGGTCTGGATGCAGCGCACAAATAAAGACGCCTCGGCATGCCGAGGCGCCTTCGGGGTGCTCAACTTGCCGGGTTACTCGTGATCGCCATAGGAGAATCGGATGTGTCCGAAGCGGATGACCAGTACCGCCAGCGTCAACAGCAGGATGGCGGCGGTGACTCCGAGGATGCGGTATTCGTCCAGGTTCTTCATGTCCAGCACCAGATAGCGCGATAGCGCGACGATGGCGATGTAGATCGGGAAGCGCACCGGCAGGCGGCCGGACTGGAAGTAGAGGCCGACCATCGCAAGTATTTCCAGGTAGAGGAACAACAGCAGCAGGTCGCCCAGGTTGACGGTGCCGGCTGTAATCATGACATCGACTTCATGCGCGCCTGCGATGACCGTGGCGATGGTGATGATCGTCAGGCCGAGATATTCGATCAGGCCGAGAAGGCCGATGGCATGATGGGTGAACTTGTTTTGACGCATGGCGAGTCTCTCCTGGCTTGGTTAGCGCGGGGTGCGCGCGATGGCGGTTTCCACCAGCGCAAGAAAATCCGCCTGGTTCTTGACCTGCGCGACTTCCTGCGAAGTTACCGTGTAGCCATGCGGCCCGGCGATGGCTTCATAGCGCGGCACGCGCGAATGGAACAGACGCGGGAATACCCAGCGCGTGAAATCGTTGGGTTCGATCTGGGCGACAAATTCGAGCCCTTTTTCCGCCATGTAGATGGGCAGATTCTCGGTCAGGAAGGCGGGACGGTAGTACAGCGGCTTGGGATCGGACTGGGCGCGGCGGATCAGGGTTTCTTCCTCCTCCGTGGTCGTCACCTTGATGTACAGAATGAGGGTGTGTGCGGCCAACAGGTCGATCACCGTATCGTCTTCCAGTTCGCACAGGCTGCCACCCACATCGTTGACGAAATGGTCGTAACCGTAGATTTCCTGCGCCTTGCGAATGAACTCGGGCACGTCCTTCATCGCGGCAATTTCGGCGTCGCGGTACAACGCCTGGCGGCGGCTGAATTCGGGAAGCGAAAGGCCCGTGAAGTCCGGATTGCCGAGTTTGCCGACGAAAGACAGCACCGGACCGAGATCCTGGATCTTGATGTTGTTGCGGATGTCGATCCAGTCGTTGCGCAGCAGTTCGCGCAGGAAGGGAACCTGCATCGCCTGCTGCTTGATCAGGTCGAGGATCGGTTCGTCCAGGTAGCGCGTGCCGATGCGATAGTCGCCGGAGAAGTGGAACCAGTCGTGGCGGCGCAGCAGGCTGGAGATATAGGTTTTGCCTACACCGGACATGCCCAGCAGCGTGATCTTCTTGCGATCCCAGGCGCGGAAGGTTTCAGGAGTGAATTTCATGGTTGGCCTACTTGTAAAAGGCGTAAGTACAGCGGGCCGCCAGTTTGCCCGAGTCGCTTCGTCCGGTGAATCCGCCCCGGATTATTTCCCTTCCGCGAACAGCGCATCCAGCTTCTGTTCGAAGCTGTGGTAGCCGAGGTGATCGTAAAGCTGCATCCGCGTCTGCATCGTATCGACCACGTGCTTCTGCGTGCCTTCCTGGCGGATCGCGCCATAGACATCAAGCGCCGCCTTCGCGCTGGCGCGGAACGCGGACAGCGGATAGAGCACCAGGCCGACGCCGACGCCGCGCAGTTCTTCCACCGTGAACAACGGGGTTGCGCCGAACTCTGTGATGTTGGCCAGGATCGGCACCCTGACCGCCTTGCTGAAGGCAGCGTACTGCGCCAGTTCGGTCATCGCTTCCGGGAAGATCATGTCGGCGCCGGCTTCCACGCAGGCGCCGGCGCGGTCGATCGCGGCCTGCAAGCCTTCCGCCTGCAACGCATCGGTGCGCGCCATGACGACGAATTCCGAGTCGATCCTGGCGTCCACCGCCGCCTTCACCCGGTCCACCATTTCGGCTTGCGTGACGATGGCCTTGCCGGGGCGATGACCGCAGCGCTTCTGCATGACCTGATCCTCGATATGGATCGCCGCGACGCCGGCGCGGGTCAGCGCCCGCACCGCGCGCGCAATGTTGAAGGCGCCCCCCCAGCCGGTGTCGATATCGACCAGCAAGGGCAGCGCGGTGACGTCGGTAATGCGGCGGGCGTCGATCAGCACATCTTCCAGGGTCGTGATGCCGAGGTCGGGAATGCCGCAGGAACTCGCCGCGACACCGCCGCCGGAGAGGTACAGCGCCTTGAAGCCCGAATGTTCGGCGAGCAGGGCGGCATAGGCATTGATCGCGCCGACCACCTGCAAGGGTTGTTCGGCGGCGACGGCGGCGCGGAACTGGGCGCCGGCAGATTTGGGTTGCGTCATGAATTCTTGCCTTTCATCAAGTAGCCCGGATGCAGCCTTCGGCGGAATCCGGGATCAAACAGCTCTGGATTTCGCTACGCTACATCCAGGCTACGGAGTTACTTTGCGACGGCCTTGCGGATTTCCTCCAGCGCGTTCGGGTCATCCAGCGTCGATAGATCGCCGGTTTCGCGGCCTTCCGCCAGCGCCTGGATCGAACGCCGCAGCAACTTGCCGGAGCGGGTCTTGGGCAGGGCAGTGACGAAGTGCAGCCTGTACGGCTTGGCGACCGCGCCGAGCAGTTCCGCGACCTTGGCGATGCAGGATTTCTCCAGCGCTTCGCGACCGGCGGCATCGGCGATCAGGCTCGGGTCTTTCACCGTGCAGAAACCCACCGGCACCTGGCCCTTGAGTTCGTCATGCAAGCCCACCACGGCGACTTCGGCGATGGCCGGATGCGCTTGCAGCGCTTCCTCGATCTCGCGCGTGCCGAGGCGATGGCCGGCGGTGTTGATGACATCGTCGGTGCGGCCGAGGATGAAGGTGTAGCCGTCGTCGTCGCGCACCGCCCAATCGGACGAGGAATACAGCAAGTCCTTCTCGAACTGGCCGAAATAGCTGTTGATGAAACGCCTGTCGTCGCCCCATACCGTGCTCAGGCAGCCCGGTGGCAAAGGTGGCACCACGGTCAGCACGCCTTTTTCGTTGGGTCCGCAGTCGGCGCCGGTCAGGTCGTTGACGATGCGGATGTTGAAGCCGTAGGCCGGGAAACCGGGCGAGCCGAAGCGGTTCGGCTTCAATTCGACGCCGGGCAGGTAGGTCAGCATCGCCCAGCCGGTTTCGGTCTGCCAGTAATGGTCCAGCACAGGCACGCCGAGGCCGTCGGAAATCCAGCGCGATGTGGTCTCGTCGAGCGGTTCACCGGCCAGGAACAGGTAGCGCAGGCTGGAGAGGTCGTACTTCTTCAGCCAGGCCGGGTCTTGTTTCTTCAATACACGGATCGCGGTCGGCGACGAGAACATCGTGGTGACCTTGTGGTCCTGCACGATCTTCCACCAGATGCCGGCGTCCGGCCTGGTCGGCAGTCCTTCGTAAACGATCGTCGTCATGCCGTGCAGCAACGGCCCATAGACGATGTAGCTATGGCCGACCACCCAGCCGATGTCCGACGTGGTGAACATCGCTTCGCCAGGGTTGGCGTTGTAGACGTACTTCATGGTGGATGCGAGCGCCACCGCGTAGCCGCCGACATCGCGCTGCACGCCTTTGGGTTTTCCCGTCGTGCCGCTGGTGTACAGGATGTAGCTGGGTTCGTTGGATTCCAGCCAGGTCACCGGCACTTCCGCGTCGCGGAATTCGTCGCGCGCATCCCAGTAATCGACATCACGGCCATCGCGCCATTTCATGTCGGGATCAAGGCCGCGATCGACGATCAGCACTTTCGGCGGCGGAAATTTAGCTTCCTCGATCGCCGCATCGACCAGATGCTTGTAGGGCACCGCCTTGCCGCCGCGCATGCCGGCATCGGCGCAGATCAGCAGGCAGGGTTTGGCATCGTCGATGCGCAGCGCCAGGTTATGCGCGGCAAAGCCGCCAAACACCACCGAATGCACGGCGCCAAGGCGGGCGCAGGCCAACATGCAGAAAATCGCTTCGGCGATCATCGGCATGTAGATCACCACCCGTTCGCCCTTCGCCACGCCCAGGCTTTGCATGACGGCGGCGCAACGGTTCACCTCGCGGTGCAGTTCGGCGTAGGTGAACTGCTTTTCCTCACCGGTTTCGCTGGAAAGATAGATCAGCGCAGGCTGATCGGCGCGCGTCGCCAGATGCCGATCCACTGCGTTGTGGCACAGGTTGGTTTCCCCCCCGACAAACCACTTCCTGAATGGCGGATTGCTGTAATCGAGCACCTGCCGTGGTGGCTTGCGCCATTCGATCAGTTTGGCCTGATCACCCCAAAACCCGTCCGGATCGTCGATGGAACGACGGTAAAACGCCTGGTAATCCATGGTCTCCTCCTATGGTTGGCGAATTCAACCTTGAAACAGCAGTTGAACCCGACCGAGGGCGGGGTGGGGAAGCTGGCTGGCAAGGCGTGACGACGAGTCATGCCGAGGCATGGCGAGGAGGAACAACGCAGCCAGACGGTTTCCCCACCCCGACAGCGGGCGGGTAGCGGGCTCACCCAAATGGTGAACGTCATCGAAGCGCAATACTTCAGCCAGCATGAGACCTCACAAGGGATAAGGAGCGGTCAACTGCTGTTTCAAGGTTCATTGTGCACTGCAAAAACTGACGCGAATCTTACGCGATTGATGAGACACGAAGCACATAGTGCGCGAGATGGGCTTACTTCGGCCTTGCTGCGGCGTAGGGTGGATAAGCGCAGCGCATCCACCTTTGTTGCCCATGACTGGGTGGATGCGCTGCGCTTATCCACCCTACGATTCTTGACGCCGATAACAGTACAAGCGCTCAACTACGCTGGTAAATATCCTCGAAACGCACGATATCGTCCTCGCCGAGATAGCTGCCGGACTGCACTTCAATCAGATGCAGCGGTACGCGGCCGGGATTCTCCAGGCGGTGCGTGGTGCCAAGCGGGATGTAGGTGGACTGATTTTCCGACAGCAGTTCCTCTACGCCGTCGCGCGTCACGCGCGCGGTGCCGGACACCACGATCCAGTGTTCGGCACGGTGATGGTGCATCTGCAACGAAAGCTTCTCGCCCGGTTTGACCATGATGCGTTTGACCTGGAAGCGCTCGCCGATGTCGATGCCCTCGTACCAGCCCCAGGGCCGGAATACGCGGGTATGGAACTCGTGCTCGCTGCGGCCGCTGGCTTTCAGGTAATCGACCACCTTCTTCACGTCCTGGGCGCGGCTCTTGTCCGCCACCAGCACCGCGTCGGCGGTTTCCACAATCAACAGGTTGGCAACGCCGATGGCGGCCACCATGCGTGATTCGGCGCGTACCAGACTGTTCTCGACGCCTTCGAGAAAGACATCGCCGCGCAGGACATTGCCGTTGGCGTCCTTGCTGCCGACATCCCACAACGCCGACCAGGCGCCGATGTCGTTCCAGC
>CAMDGQ010000041.1 GCA_945897955.1 Tepidiphilus sp. J10
GCTAGGTTTCGATGGCTGGGATTGATCGTCTGGCAGTCGGTTTTATAGGGAAAAACCTCAAGTTATGTCATTTGTATCCGTTACAGGCCACGTCCCTGTTGGGATGTGTGTTTCCGACATATTCGAGGAGAAACAAATGACGCGAGCCCTTGATTCAAAACCTTTCATGCTGACTGCGGCCCTGTTTTTGGTTGCGCTGGCTTTTCAATCTTCTTTGGCTCTGGCTGGTTTGCCGGCAGACATCGAGGCGAAAGCCGAGGTTTATAAAAAGAAGCTGGTTGATTGGGCGGCAAATCCCGTCATCGTCAAGGCAGTCAAGGAGGCCAACGCCGCTGGTGGCGCAATTCCAGGCATGACGAACGGTAAATGGGATGAACTGGCGGAAACCGATCCTCTGGTCAACGGTATGTTGGCAACCCCAGCCAGCAAACTGATCAAGCAGTGGGAGGCCGACAAGGCCATCAACAAACTGTTTGTCCGTGATGCCAAGGGCAATCTGGTTGCCGGAAGTGGTAAGTCACTGATTTATAACGCATCTGCTCGGCCTCCCGTGAAAGAAGCCATGAAGGGCAAGCCGTGGAATGCGGATGAAATCAAGCCGGATACAACAACCCAGATCAAGAGCGTACATGTGTCAGCACCGATTCTGGATGGCGGCAAGGTTATCGGTGTCATTCACACCGCATTAACCGCCGAATAGTTGAATCCCGCGCGCCGCGCGAATTACACAAGAACACAAACGAGGAGACTGGCATGAACAGCCTTGCCCGATTACGTGTTGGACCACGCCTTCAATTAGGTTTTGGCATAGTTCTGGCACTCATGTTGTTCATGTTGCTCGTCGGATTGAGTCGTATGGCCATTATTCAGGCCAATCTGGAAGAAATTGTGCAGAACGATTACGCCCAGATAACTCAGCTCAACAAGATGCGGGATGCTGTTCGGTTTCGCGGCATCGCCCTTCGGGATGTGGTCTTGCAGGAGGATTTCTCATTCAAGCGCGAAGAGTCAAAACGCATGCGCGTGGCGCGCGAGGCTTATCAGAAGGCGGATGCCGCCTTGGCCAAATTAGTGGTGGATGCCGACAATCTGTCCATCCTGACCTCGATTCGCCAGAGCGAGGCAAAGTCTGCCGAACAGATCACTTTGGTCATGGATGCTTCGCTGTCCGAAGATAACGTCACCGCTCAGGCGTTGATCCGGGATCAGGTGCGCAACCAGCAGCAGGAACTGATCGACAAGCTGGATGCCATGCTGCTCAAGCTGGAAAAACACAGCCTGAGCATGTCAGAACAGGCAAGGTCAAGCTACGAGTCTGCACGGATATTGATGCTGATTCTGGGTTTGCTCGCTTTGGTTGCCGGCGTGCTTGTGGCCCTGATGCTTACACGCAGCCTGACTGGCAGGCTTGATGGTGCGGTTCAGCTCGCCCATCGCATCACCAATGGCGACCTTAGCGGCCACGTTACCGACAACGGCGCCGATGAGGTCGCTCAGCTTCTGCGTTCATTGGATCAGATGAATCAGGCTTTATCCGGCATCATCGGCCAGGCCTCACAGGCTGCGCACCAGGTAACGGATTCCGCCGGGGAACAGTCTCGAACCATCCAGGAGGTCACCCGACTCACCGACAGCCAGACCGAACAAGTCATTCAGGTCAGTGCGGCCATGGAACAGATGGGGGTCTCAATTGCCGAAGTGGCGGCCGATTCGACGGAGGTTGCCAAGGCTGCGAATCAGGCGCGTGATGTGGCCCTGGAGGGCAACCAGAACATGCAGAAGAGCGTGGCCGCTACCGAACGGATCGTGGAAAGTGTGGCCAAATCAAGCACTGCAATTGCCGAATTGAGTCAGCAGATCGAACGAATCTCCCAGGTTACCCAGGTAATCCGTGATATCGCCGATCAAACGAATCTGCTTGCGCTGAATGCGGCGATCGAGGCTGCTCGCGCAGGCGAACAGGGTCGCGGCTTTGCCGTAGTGGCTGACGAGGTTCGTAAACTAGCCGAACGTACGGCTTCGAGTACCTTGTCGATTTCCGAGACGGTAGGCAGTGTCAGTAGCAAGACCAAGCAGGTGGTGGATGCCATGTCCAAGGTGAGTGCAGACGTCAACGACAACGCCGAGATCAGCATCATCACCCGCAAGTTGCTGGCGGATATTGTTTCCGCAGCCAGCGATGTAAACCGCTTGATTCTGCACATTGCGGATGCAACCAAGGAACAAACCAACGCCAGCCACAGCACGGCGGTGGCAATGGAGAAAATCAGTCAAATCAGCGAAAGCAACGGCGCGCGAATGCATCAGATTGGTTCCGCTGCAGCCAATCTGAGCAATATCGCAAATAGTCTGAGATCTTTGGTTGACCGCTTCCAGCTTCGTTAGCTGCGCTCCGGCTCGCGGAAGCGGGTTGTTCTTGGGGGCTATTGAGCGGTTTGCTGAGGCCTTTATAAATGGCATTGATTCAGCAAAGTTGCAGATTAATGGCCCCCGCCAGCTACTTGGGTCAAAGTGTCATGAATGATGCCGGGTGCTTCAACAATGCGCATGAAACTGCCCATGCCGACGTTGGGCCAACCCAACGCGATACGGAAGCGTGCAAAAAGATGTCCCGCCTTGTTGTTCACCACATAGATTTCATAGGGTAGCGCTGCTATGTTTTCGGCTCCCGCTGTTTTGACCCACCAACCTTCGCCTTCCTTCGGGTCATTCATCGCAACACCGAACACGGCGATTTTCTTGTCCGGCATGATGATTTCGTAAACTTTGCTGGTCTTGCCCAAACCTCGCGCCAGATTGTCCTGAATGGCTTTGACGGCATCTTCAAACGCCAGATGTTCCATCAAAATATTCTTATCCGATTCGAAGCCCTCCATGCCAAACATGTATTGATAGTCAGCCAGATCCTTGCGATCCACCTCGCCGCCGAACGGATTGCCTGCGCCGAGCGCCTTGTTCAACTTGGCTTGTGTTGCCTTGACGCTTTTCTCAGCCAGTGGAAATTGCTTGCGGAAGTAGGCACGCAACCAGTACTCCAGGTTCATGTAGGAAACGGAGCCATCCGATTTGACACCGATACGGATTGGCGCTCCAACGATGCTGGCCCCGCCAAGTTTGCGCACTGTTTCAAGCAGGCCCTTATCGGTCACCACCAGAACACCATAGCCGTTCAAACCGGATGGCATGTACTTGCCTACGACACTAAAGCCGGCTTTGGTGAGCTTGGATTCAACCTGAGACAGGGCCGTTTGAACCTCGCCAGCAGCAACCTTGCTGCCCTGGAAATACGGGGACAGCGCCCATGACATCTGTGCAAATCCGCACAGGAAAAGGGCGAAAAGAAATTTCCGCATTTTGCGCTCCATTGAAACATCAATAAAAAAGGGCCGGAGATTTTAATCTCCAGCCCGAGCATTTTAAGCTTTTCGACTTAGAAGCGCTTGCTGTACATCAATTGCCAGCTGGTTTGGCTGTGGTCAACCGCTACAGCCGCTGTTGGCGGTACCGCTGCACCTGGGTTGGTCTGCGAAACATTGCTGGCGTAGGAAAGCGCAAAGTTCAAATCAGATGCGTCACTCAAGGCGTAACCCAAGCCGACTGTATAGTGCGCTTCTTCAATGGCTGGGAAGAGTGCATTAAGCGTAGAGCTGGGGATGGGGTTATCAGAAATGTTAACGCCCAGTCGGACTGTCAACGGGCTATTCAGCTTGTATGACAACCCCAAGGAAAATACCGTCTGGTCATCCCAATTCTGGGGCATCGCGAAATCGACTGTTCCACTACACACGGTAGCGGGACCGCACATTCCTGCTGGGCCAGAACCAGCACTTGTATATGACATTTTGAAGCTCTGCATAACATCTGCCCAGCCAATATGCTTGACATCTGCAGCAATCATCAAGCTTGGTGTCGCCTGCACAGAAATGCCCAAGCCATAGGTTTCAGGCCATTGGAAATCGCGCACGGTGATCATGCCGCTATCCGAAAAACCGCCGAATGCGGTCATGGAAGAGCCAGAAGAACTGGTTTCCATGTCATTCAAGCTTGTTTTGCTATGGTAAGTGCCGCCGATTGTGACTGAAGGGTTGATTTTATAAGTAAAGCCAAGTTTCCCGGCCAGGCCGGTGGCTTTTGCTTTTCCTGTGTAATCGCTTCTGTCGGAGAAATCAATTCGAGCCCAAGGGGCTGCCGCCAATCCTGGCAAAGCGGCAAAAAGTGTGCCGGACCCAGCGGTTACCATGCTGCCCAACTGAGCGCCTGATGCTGCCATCTTCAAATCCATCATGGCCCATACATAATCAATCGAACCGCCAATGCTCAAGTTCGGGCTTACATCATATGCAAGAGGAAAAATCAGTCGCCCAACACCTAGTTCGGAGCGTACAGGCGAGCCAGAGCCAGCTGCAAGAAATGTGGTTTCATCGTAGTCTGTACCCATGCCTCCCTGCGCCAACATGGCAACTCCGTAAGTCAGCGGGCCGTTCTTTCTGGTCCAGCCAATAGCAGGCATGTAATAAGCATCACCCGAAGACGCTGCCGTCGCACCAGTACATGGTGCACTAGCGCAAGTAGAAGTTACATCCGGCCCCAACATGCCGATGGCAATATCCAGACGGTTACCTTGTTTCATCAATCCTAAAGTAGCGGGGTTATTCATGGTAGCCGCATTGCCATTGTCATAGGCCATTGAAGCACCACCCATACCGGTAGCAATCGGACCGTAACCTTCCAGGTTCATGCCATTGGTGGCATATACGGAACTTGCAAAGCCGATGGCTGTAAGAGCGAGCAGTAATTGGGTCTTGCGCATGTGTTTCCCCTCGAAAACGGTGTGATTGGTGTGGCAACGTGTTAACAGCGGTCAGGATGGTAATCAGGCCCATCCTCCATCGCAAGGAATAACCTGCGTGGCAAGCCTCGATACATAAAAAAAGTAACTTGTTTTGCGCTTGATCATAAAAAAAGCCACCCTGAGGTGGCTTAATCAAGGTGTATACCCCCTGACCTATATATACAAGCAGATGTCCGTTTCGCCGGCAAACTCGAAGAACGTGGCAGCGCCACCATACTCGACGCCATCAATGAATTCGCTGTGATCAAAACCAAACAACTCGACAGTCATCTGACAGGCAATGAACTTGACTTCTGCTTCCTGGCACAGTTCGCGCAGTTCAGGAATGCTGGCCACCCCATTATTTTTGATGGTCTGCTTCATCAAGACAGTGGCCAGAGATTCATATCCGGGTACCAATGACTGGATCGCATTCGGCATGTTCCATGTAATTCCACGGAACCACTTCGGGCCAAACGGCATTTTCATTGGCATGCCAGGGTTGCCCAAGGGGCTAACCTTGAGGCCGGAAAGATCCTTGCGCAGCATCTGCAGGCCGTAGAAGGTAAAGAAAATCTGGGTTTCATAACCCAAGGCGGCAGCTGTAGAAGCCAATATGAACGGGGGATATGCCCAGTCCAGCGTGCCTTTGGTTGCGATGATCGCCATCTTTTTTTGATCGTCCATCAGACCACCTCTCGAATCTTGCGGTTTATGACAACACCTGATGCGAATTCACGTTGTGAGGAGCTTATTTCTTCTTGATGAAGAAGGTGTATTCGCTGCCTGCTTCGGCGGAAGCCAGAAGTTCGTTGCCGGTTTGCTTGGCGAAAGCGGCAAAGTCTTTCACTGAACCCGGGTCGGTCGAGACCACTTTCAGGACTTGACCGCTGGTGCAGTCGTTCAACGCCTTCTTGCAGCGCAGGATGGGCAACGGGCAATTCAGTCCGCGTGCGTCGAGTTCTTTATCAAAATCCATAATTGCTCCTTCACAAAATCAGCAAATGCTAAAAAAGACGGCGTAATTTACCTGTGTTGCAGTGGGATTGCAACGACATGAGAAGCCGTGAAAGTGGTCTGGCGATATTCAGGACAAGGCGGATAGAGGCTTGCCTGACCGTGCCCAAGCCATGATGCCGCCCGAGAGGTTGTGCATGTTTTCGAAGCCCTTGGCTGCCATGAATGCACATGCCTGAGCAGAACGAGCGCCTGAGTTGCAATATATGACGACGGGTTTGTTTTGCGGAATATCGGCTGCGCGAAGTGGCAGCAAGTGCAAAGGGATGTGAATGGCACCATCGATTACGCCACGAGATACTTCTCCTTCCGTACGCACATCGATTAGGTGAATCTGGCTCTTGCCAGCTTCCAGTGCGTCTACATCCAGTTCCTTGATGTTGTACATGCCAAACATGGAGAGTCTCCTGAGAATTCAATATTAGACATGGCTAATTTACGCTTTTTTCCCTTTTTTATCAAGCACCTTGCTACACAAGCTAAGGTTGTTGTGTTATCCCTGACTCGGTCGCCGGGCACCTTCCTCGTCTGTGAAAAGCAATCGGGATCCCGGCGTACCGTTTGTTACGAATACGGTTAGCTGCTGAAGCATTGCCACGCAATCGGGTCGATTCAATGCTCCGCTGGCGCACTGATCCTTGGGGGGGCGGGGTTATTCTTGTGCGGCGTGTGAGGGTGCCAGCCAACTACCGCCAGCATGACCATGAAGCCGATGATGTAGGCAAAAGCGACATGCCAGCCATGGCGCAGCCATGCGCCGACCGAGCGCGCTTCGGGGAACAGGTTGGACAATGCGACACCGGCCGATGAGCCGAACCAGATCATCGATCCGCCAAATCCGACGGCATAAGCCAGCATGCCCCAGTCGTAGCCACCCTGGGTCAGCGCCAGCGCAGTCAGCGGTATATTGTCGAACACGGCGGAGATGAAGCCGAGGCCGAAGGCGGTTTGCCAGGAGGCGGCGGGAAGCTGTTCCACCGGCATCATCGAGGCGCACAGCACCAGCGAGAGCAGAAAGATGCTGCCCTTCAGGGCGTCAGGCAACAGGCTCCACTCCGGCTTGCGCAGCGGTGTTGCCGCGAACAGAGCGATCCAGACTGCGGCGCCGATGAACGGGAAGGCATCCGCCATTTCAGGAAAGCCGGTGTTGATAACGATGTTGGTGGCGATGGCTGCGACAAGAATGAAGGCAACCACGCCGATGCGCGGCCAGTCGACACGGGCATTCGGAGAGGCATCCTTCTGAATCGGAGCGTAAGCCGCCTGCTGCCTGGCGGCGATGATGCCGAAAGCGAACAGCGCCACGATGGCTGCGACATAAGCATGCACTACGTCGAGCGGGCTGACGCCATCGATCCACATCATCGTGGTGGTGGTATCACCGACCACCGAGCCGGAGCCGCCTGCGTTGGATGCCGCGACGATGGCTGCCAGGTAGCCGATATGCACACGACGCTTGAATACGCTGGCGGCGACCGTGCCGCCAATCAGCGCGGCAGCAATGTTGTCGAGGAAGGACGACAGAACGAACACCATCACCAGCAGCACGAAACCGCCCTTCCAGTCGTCCGGGAGAAAGCGCGGCAGCACCTCGGGCACATGACTGTCTTCGAAGTGCCTGGCCAGTATCGCGAAACCGAGCAGCAGGCCGAGCAGATTTGCGATGATCACCCATTCATGCGCCAGGTGGCTGCCCAAACCGGTCAGTCCGGCGACGCCGTGAAACCCGGTGAACCCCAGTTTGTAGAGCACGATGGCGCCAAGCCCGGTCAATGCGACCTGGAGCGTGTAGTGGTGAAACAGCGCCACGCCCAACAGGGTGGCGGCGAACAGAATGAATTCGACCGGGATGCCGAACACTTCGATGCCGGCGGCGGCGGCGTAAGCGGGCAGGGAGATGAACAAACCGGAAATAGCCCAGAGCAGAGGGAATAATTTCATGGGGAGCGGTTGAGTTATTTGACCAGCGTGACGGGAAGCCGGGTCAGGTGCAGCACCTTGTGGGCGATCGAACCCATAAGCAGATCGCCGATCGAGCTGAGACCGCGACTGCCCATGACAATCTGGACGCAGCCGAGTTGCTCGGCGAGGCGCACCAAAGTTGGCGCAATATCACCCTGCAGGGAGTGGGTTTCGAAACCGATTCCGGCTTGCCGGAGGATATCGCAGGCCGGGGCAAGTGCGGCCTGTGCCCATTCCTGCTCCATTCTGGCCAGCTCGTCGGGCTTGATCATGCGACGCACCATCCAGTCGTCGCCGGGAGGTTGCACGTTGACCAGATGCACCTCCTTGTTCTCGATCTGGCCAACAAGATGGGCGACATGGCGAGCAGCGCGGGCCGAACACTCCGAGCCATCGACGGGGAGCAGGATTTTGCAGGTCATGGATTTGATCTGGTTGGACGCGATGGGCGGCATGATAAGCGGGCCCGGCGGAGGACGGACATGGATTCAGTCGTCGTCCTCGTCATCCGCCATTTGTCGGCGCGGCACGGTTGCGGGGTCGGCGGTGATCGGGCGATAGATTTCGACGCGGTCGCCGGGTTTCAGCGGGGCATCGAGCTTGGCCAGCTTGCCGAAGATGCCGACCGGGCGTTCGGTCAGGTCGATCTCGGGAAACTGGCGCAACAGGCCGGATTTGATGATCGCCTGCTCCAGCGTGGCATCTTCCGGCACTTCGATGCGCAGCCAGACTTGCTGCGCGAGATCGGCATAGGCGACGGCGACTTGCATGGCTTGTACCCCTTATGCGTTCAGGCCGAAACAGGCGCCGCGTTGATCGCCGCCGTGCGCTCGGCCAGACGCCTGTCAAGCACGCGTTTGCCGGCGAGCAGGAAGCCCAGGGCAAGGAAGCCGCCGGGAGGCAGAATCATCAGCAGATAACCCTTGTAGTTCGGGATCAGCGTGGTTTCCAGGAAGGCAAACGACTCGCCCAGCAGCAGATGCGCCTGAGCAAACAAGGTGCCGCTGCCGAGTATTTCGCGGACGCTGCCCAGCAACACCAGCGCGAAGGTGAAACCGAGGCCCATCATCAGGCCATCGATGGCCGACGACAGCACGGCGTTCTTCGATGCGAACGCCTCGGCGCGGCCCAGAATGGCGCAGTTGACCACGATCAGCGCGATGAACAGGCCGAGCACCTTGTAAAGATCATGCGCCCAGGCGTTGAGGCTCATATCCACCAGCGTCACCAGCGTGGCGATGAACACGATATAAACCGGGATACGCACCTCGGCACTGATGAAGTGGCGCAGCGCCGAAATCAGCATGTTCGAGCCGATCAGCACGGCAGTGGTAGCCAGTCCCATGCCGAGGCCGTTGGTGGCGCTGCCGGTCACCGCCAGCAGCGGACACAGTGCGAGCATCTGCGCGAATACGACGTTGTTGTCCCAGAGGCCGTCCCTGGTGATGCGGGTATAGGTCATTTCAGTCCCCTCTTATCGCCATTGTTGAAGCGGCCGCCTCATCGAGCAGGCGCGCCTTTTCGTGGCTGAAGAACTCCAGCCCGCCCTTCACCGCCTTGACCACCGCACGCGGCGTGATGGTGGCGCCGGCGAACTGGTCGAACACGCCGCCATCCTTCTTAACGGCGAATTTCTCCGCCGGCGGATCGCCCAGGAATTTGCCTTCGAAGGCATGAATCCAGTCCGCCTTGGCGGGTTCGATCTTGTCGCCCAGGCCGGGGGTCTCGGCATGCTTGATGACGCGCACACCGAGCACATGGCCGTCCTTGTCGACGCCCATCATGCAGACGATGCGGCCGGCATAGCCCTTGCCGACCACTTGGAACACCACGGCTTCCACCTTGCCGGCGCGACGCGCGCGGTACACCGTGACTTCGCCGTCCGGGCCGGGCAGGAGCACGGTGTCCTTGAGCAGATCGTTGTCGAAGCTGCCGGGCAGCACCTGGCTTAGCGACTGTTGCAGGTCGTGCGCTTCCGCTGCGGCAATGGCGGGTCCGGTGGCCCGCGAGGCGACTGCGAGGGCGGCTGTGGTGATCAAGGCGGCAACCGCCAGCAAAGCGCCCTGATAGCCGAGTTTGTCGCGCAGGGATTCGAGGTTCATTTCGTGCTTTCCTTCGCCGGTATCAGCGCAACGCCCTTGCGGTCGCGACCATAGATGCGCGGTTTGAAGTAGCGGTCGATGACCGGCGTCGCCGCGTTCAACAGCAGTACCGCGAAAGCAACGCCCTCCGGGTAGCCGCCCCAGGTGCGGATGATCCAGGTCAGGACGCCGCAGGCAAAGCCGAACACAAGTTGCCCGCTGACCGAGTTGGGGCTTGAGACGGGATCGGTGGCAATGAAGAACGCGCCCAGCATGAGGCCGCCGGACAACATGTGGTAAGCCAGCCCGGGGTAGTGGCCGGGCGCAATCAGATGCGCCAGCAGCGCCGGCAATGCGACGCCGGCCAGCATGGCCAGCGGGATATGCCAGGTGATGACGCGGCGCGCGATCAGAATCAGGCCGCCGATCAGCAACAGTACAGCCGAGGTTTCGCCCAGACTGCCGGCGCGCTGGCCGAGGGCGAAAGCGGCGGGGTCGTAGATGCCGGCAAGCACCTGATCCAGCCCGAGGCCGCGCCCGAGATCGGTCTTCACCTGTCCGAGCAGGGTGGCGCTGGAGATGCCGTCGGCGGGAGCGACGCCGGCGAAGGTGATGCCGAGCGCCTCGAAAAATCCGGGTGCGGCGCCCGAGGTGATTGGCATCGGCACGGTCCAGGCAGTCATTTCCAGCGGGAACGAGATCAGCAGCATGACCCGCGCCGCCATCGCAGGATTGAACAGGTTCTGGCCGAGTCCGCCGAAGATTTGCTTGCCGATGACGATGGCGAACAGTGCGCCCACCGCCGCCAGCCACCACGGCGCCCAGGGCGGCAGCGACAAGGTCAGCAGCCAGGCGGTGAGCAGGCCGGAGCCGTCGAGCAGACCGGCGCGCAGCGGGCGACCCATAATCTTCAAGGCGGCGGCTTCAGAGACCAGCGCAACGCTCAGCGCGACGACCCACAAATTGATAGCCGGCCAGCCGTACAGCCAGAAACCGAACAGGGTTGCCGGGGTCAGCGCCAGCATCACCGTCACCATGATCCGGCTGACACTGGTTGGCGCGTGGGCGTGCGGGGAATGGGCGATGGGGGTCATGCCGCAAACGCCACCTTAACGTGATACCTCGTAGGGCGGAAAAGACGAAGGCGCCTTCCGCCGCAAGTTGGATGGCTCATCCGGCGGAAGGCGCTATCGCTTTTCCGCCCTACTTTGGTGGCGGGCGTGCTCATGCTGTCACCTCTTCCAGTTTCTGCTTCGCGGCGGCAGCGGCTGCTTCCGCCGTCGCTTTCTTGGCCGCATCCGCTGCCGCCTTCCTGGCCGCCCGCAGACGCGCCGCTTCCTCGCGTTCACGCACGATGCGCGCCATGCGCTCGCTGCGTTCGTCGGCCAGTTTCTTGGTGGCTTCGTTCTTCATTTTCAGGCGTTCACGCGCGGCGAGATCGCCCTTGGCATGGTTGAACCAATGCACCAGCGGAATGTGCGACGGACAGACATAGGAACAGGAACCGCACGCGATGCAGTCCTTCAGCCCCCAATCAACCGATCCGGCCGGGTCGCCGGCGCGGATGCGGGCGGCCATTTCCAGTGGCAGCAGGCCCATCGGGCAGGCGCGCACGCAACTCGAACAGCGAATGCACGGACCAGGGCTGCTGGCCTCGACTTCCTTGCCGGTCAGCGCCAGCACGCCGCCGCTACCCTTCACCAGCGGCACCTCCAGGCTGGACAATTGCGTGCCCATCATCGGCCCGCCCAGCACCAGGCGTGCTGCTTCCGCGCGCAGACCGCCGCAGGCCCGCACCACATCGGCAGCCAGCGTGCCGACCAGCACTTCCAGATTGCCCGGCGCGGTGATCGCGCCGCCGCTGACCGTGACGATGCGCGAAATCAGCGGCCGGCCCAGGCGCAGGGCCTGCTGCACGGCGTAGGCAGTGCCGACGTTATGGACCAGCACGCCGATATCCGCCGCGCGCCCGCCGGCCGGCACTTCCAGACCGGTGAGCACCTGGATCATCTGTTTTTCCGAACCCATCGGATACATCGCCGGCACTGCAATTACCTTGACCGCGCCGCCGGCCGCTGCCGCAGTCGTGCTGGCCGTGATCATCGCGGCAAGCGCCTCCGGTTTGTTGTCCTCGATGCCGACCAGAATTTCGCGTGCACCGGTGGCATGTGCGATCAGGCGGATGCCTTCGACGATCTGCGGCGCGCGCTCCTGCATCAAACGGTCGTCGCAGGTCAGATAGGGCTCGCACTCACCGCCGTTCATGATCAACGTATGCACTTCGCTGTTGCGCGAAAGGTTCAGCTTTACCGCCGCCGGAAATGCCGCGCCGCCGAGTCCGACGATGCCGGCGGCGGCGACGCGCGCGGCGACCTCGGCCGGTGTCAGTGCGAACGGATCGGCGGGCGCCTGCAGGTCATCCCATACATCTTCGCCATCGGTTTCGATGGTCAGGGTCGGCATCGGCAGGCCGGACGGATGCGGTCCGGGAAAGTCGCCGATCGCCACCACGCGGCCGGAAGTGGGCGCATGCACCGGCGCCGATACCGCGCCCTGGCCGGCAGCAAGCAGTTGCCCCTTTTTCACCTTTTCGCCGACTGTGACCAGATGCCGGGCCGGCGCGCCGATATGCTGCTGCAAAGGTACATACAACCGTTGCGGCAAAGGCAGGACACGAATCGGCGGCTCCGCCGACAAGTCCTTGCGGCCTTCCGGATGCACGCCGCCGCGCAGCTTGAACAGTTTCATGCCGACCTCCCGCCGGGCAGCCCCAAGGGGGTCGGCAGCCCCCTCGGGGGGCAACGAACGAACGTGAGTTGGGGGTTGTTCATATGACCACCTCCGGCCGCGCCCAGTACCAGGTTTGCAACGTCGCCGGCAGCGCAACCATGCGTGTGGCCTCGGTGGGACACACGTCAACGCACTTGCCGCAGGCGGTACAGGCCTCCCTGAACACCGCGTGAATCTGTTTCGCCGCACCCAGGATCGCATCGGTGGGGCAGACCTTGTAGCACTTGGTGCAGCCGATGCAGAGGTCTTCCAGCACCTCCGCGACTTGCGGTCCGCTGTCCGCCATGCCGGTGAGATCGGCTTCGACGCCGAGTTTGGCAGCCAGCGCCTCGACCAGCGGGCGACCGCCGGGCGGGCACAGCGTCACCGGCGCAGCGCCATCGGCCAGCGCCTGCGCGGCGCCCTTGCAACCGGGGTAACCGCACTGGCCGCACTGCGAACCGGGCAACATCGCTTCGAGTTCATCGACCAGCGGATTGCCTTCCACTTTCAGGCGAATGGCGGCATAGCCGAGGCCGAGGCCGAGGGCCAGGCCTAGCAGGGTGAGACTGAGCAGGGCGGCGATCATCGATTTCTCCTAGACCAGTCCGGCAAAGCCCATGAAGGCGAGCGACAACAGCCCCGCCACCACGAAGCCGATCGGCGCGCCGGCAAAGGCGGCCGGCGTTTGCGCCAGCGCCAGGCGTTCGCGCAGGCCGGCGAACAGCAGCAGCACCAGTGTGAAGCCGAGCGCGGAACCGAAGCCGTAGAGCAGGCTTTGCGCGAATCCGTGCTTTTCCTGCACATTGAGCAGCGCCACGCCAAGCACGGCGCAATTCGTGGTGATCAAAGGCAGGTAGATGCCAAGCACCTGATAGAGGCCGGGGCTGGTCTTACGGATGACCATTTCGGTGAACTGTACGGTTGCGGCAATCACCAGAATGAACGCGAGAATGCGCAGATAGGAGATTCCCAGCGGCAGCAGCAGCCAGTGCTCAAGCATCCACGACGCGGCGGTAGCCAGCGTCAGTACGAACGTGGTGGCCATGCCCATGCCCAGCGCGCTGTCCATTTTCTTCGACACGCCCATGAACGGGCACAAGCCGAGGAATTTCACCAGGACCACGTTGTTGACCAGGGCGGTGCCGAGTAGCAGTAACAGGTATTCGCTCATGGATAGGTTCTCCTGGCTGGATGATCCGCAAGGCTTGTGCCAAGCCGGGAATCGCCGCGCGATGCACGCAAAATCAAGGTATTGCGGGCTTTCGCACCACTATGGAGCGAATTTGTCTTGTCGGAGTTGAAGCCGATGCCTGTTTTGTGTGAGGAATCCGACAAGCCGAAGGAGACGCGCTTGCGGGCCGGTGGCGCTGGCGAAGCGGTTCGGCCCGCAAGCGGACCTCCTGCGCAGCGGTAAACCGGCTTGCCGGCATGGATATTGCAAAGACAGACATGCATCCACGCTTGAATGATCACAATGTCCGCACCCAGCAACCTTCCGCCGCAAGTTTTCCGCCAGGCTGTCGAACAGGCCGCGCTGGCCATTTCGATTACCGATGAGCAGGCCAACATCCTGTATGCCAACCCGGCTTTCGAACGGGTAACCGGCTACCGCGCAGAGGAAGTGGTGGGGCGCAACCAGTCGCTGCTGTCCTACAAGGTCACGCCCGATCTGGTCTACGAAACCCTGTGGGCGCAACTGCGTCGGCAGCGCGCCTGGAACGGCATGCTGGTGAATCGGCGCAGCGACGGCGGCCGTTATCTGGCCGATCTGACCATCACCCCGGTGGTCGATGCCGCCGGCAAGACCAGCCATTACCTCGGCATGCACCGCGATGTCACCGAAGTGCATCACCTGGAACGCCAGGTGCAGAACCAGAAGGCGATGATCGAATCGGTGGTCGATGCCGCCCAGGTCGCGATCTGTCTGCTCGATGAGCGCGACCATGTCGTACTCGACAATCAGGAATACAAGAAGCTGATCGGCGATCTTGGCCGCGAGCCGGTTGCCCTGTTGCTGACCCGGTTGCGCGAACAGATGGGCGCCGAGTTCGACGCCGCGCGCGCCAGTCGCCGCGCCATCCGTCAGCGCGCGGTCAAGGTCGAGCGGCATGGCCAGCCGGCGCGCTGGTTTGCCTGCGCCGTGTCCTGGTTCGACGAGCAGGATGCCAGCGCCGATGCCTTCTACGAACCGACCAAACGCCATTACCTGCTGCTCACCGCGCAGGACATCAGCGAACTCAAGCGCCAGCAGGAAGCGATTCGCCTGAACAGCCTGTCGGCATTGCTGGCTGAACAGGAACGCATCCAGAGTCTGCGCGAGACGCTGGCCGGAGCCGTGTTTCAGCTGGAAGGACCGCTCAATACGCTGACCGCCGCCGTGCGCCTGCTGGAACGGCGGCGCGAGGGCAACGGCGAGGAAGCCTTCGATGTCGCCATCGAAACCGCGTTGCGTGACAGTCGCGCTGCGCTCGATACATTGAGCGCCTGCATACCCGACCAGCGCGCCGAAGCCATCCAGCCGCTCAACCTGAATGAAGTGCTGCGCGATGTGCTGAAAATGAGTACCGCCGCGCTGCTCGCCGCCGGCGTCGTCGTCGAATGGCGTCCGGCGCAGGAATTGCCGGCGGTTCACGGTGGCGCAACGCAACTCGCGGCGATGTTCCGGCAACTGCTGGCCAACGCTATCGAGGCGATGAACGAACGCCGCGCCGGCGATCAGGGCCATGAACGTGTCGTGCGCCTGATCACGCTGCCGCACGCCGACCATGTCGAAGTCATCCTGGAGGATACCGGCCCCGGCATCCCCACCGAATGGCGCTACAAGGTGTTCGAACCCTTCTTCACGACCAAGGGCGCCGAGCGCGGTCATCTCGGCCTGGGTCTCTCGATGGCGCAGGACACGGTCGCGCGCCACGGCGGTCTGATCGATCTCGACTCGGATTATCGCGAGGGCTGCCGGGTGCGTGTGCAACTGCCGTTGGCTGCGGGAGGGGTGAAATGAACGTCGATCGCGAACTTGAGCATGAACTGCTGCGCAGCGAACTGGAGACGCTGTATCAGGTCAGCCAGGTTCTGTCGCGCTCGCTTGATCTGAAGGAAACGCTGACCGCCGTGCTGCGCGTGCTGCATGACGGCGTCGGTCTGGAACGCGGCATGGTCAGCCTGGTGGAACCGGAAACCGGCGAACTCCAGGTCTCCGTCGCGCATGGCCTGGCCGACATCTTCATCGAAGAAATCCGTTACCGGCCGGGCGAAGGCGTCGTTGGCCTGATCCTGGAGGAAGGCGAGCCGATTGTTGTCGAGCGTATCGCCGACGAGCCGCGCTTTCTCGGCAAACTCGGCCTCTATGACCCGGAACGCGGCTTTGTCGGCGTGCCGATTCGGCTCGGCCGGCAAGTGGTCGGCGTGCTCGCCGCGCAGACCGCCGAGGGCGCCGAAATCCTGCTCGAAGAATTCACTCAGTTCATGGAAATGGTCGCCAACCTGATCGGCCAGACCGTGCGCCTGACCGCCGATGTGCAGAAGGAACGCCAGGCGCTGACCGAGGAACGCGACACGCTGCGCCGCACCGTGCGCGGCCAGTACGGCTTCGACAACATCATCGGCCACACCCAGCCCATGCGGCGCGTGTTCGAACAGGCGCGCCTGGTCGCGAAATGGAACACCACCGTGCTGATTCGCGGCGAAACCGGCACCGGCAAGGAACTCATCGCCAACGCCATCCACTACAACTCGCCGCGCGCGCGGGCGCCGTTTGTCAAACTCAACTGCGCCGCGCTGCCGGAAAACCTGCTCGAAAGCGAACTCTTCGGCCATGAAAAGGGCGCCTTTACCGGCGCCATGGTGCAACGCAAGGGCCGCTTCGAACAGGCCGACGGCGGCACCCTGTTTCTGGATGAAGTCGGCGAAGTCTCCGCCGCATTCCAGTCCAAATTGCTGCGCGTGTTGCAGGAAGGCGAACTGGAACGGGTCGGCGGCAACCGCACGATCAAGATCGACGTGCGCGTCATCGCTGCAACGCACCGCGATCTGGAGAACGAAGTCGAGTCCGGCCGTTTCCGCGAAGACCTGTATTACCGCCTGAATGTGATGCCGATCTATCTGCCGGCGCTGCGTGAGCGCATGGAAGACATTCCCGACATCGCCCGTTTCCTGGTTGAAAAGATCGCCGGCCAGCAGTCGCGCCCGCTCAGCCTCACCGACGCCGCGCTGCGCGTACTGATGCACCACGCCTGGCCGGGCAACGTGCGCGAACTGGAAAACTGCCTGCAACGCGCCGCCGTGCTGACCGAAGCCGAAGTCATCGACCGCGACGCCATCCTGCTCACCGGCATCGAGGAACAGGTCAGCCTGAGTCGCGGCAGCATGCAGGCGGTCGATCTCGACGACCCCAACCTGGACGACCGCGAACGCGTCATCGCCGCGCTGGAACAAGCCGGCTGGGTGCAGGCGAAAGCGGCCAGGCTGCTGGACATGACGCCCAGGCAGATCGCGTACCGGATACAGACGCTGAACATCAAGGTGAAACAGATTTAGCCATGCCTGCCTTCAAACCCTGCCAGGGCCAGACCGCCTGCCGCGACGATGGCGAAACCTGCCTCACCTGCGGCCGCAGCCTGGCCGAGATCGCACAGTCGCGGAGCCTGATCGACACACTGGCCGATCTGGTGGTGAAACAAGGCTATGACAACGTCGAGGAATTTGCCGGTTATGTGGCCGCCAAGGTAGTCAAGAAGGTCCGGCATCGACAGGCAAAACCGGACTGATCGCGCTGACCCGCCAATCGGCAATGCCGATTTCACCGTTCTCTTCGTAGATGGAAACCGGGCGCAGTTTCTCGCCTTCGCACATCGTGCTGACCGATGTGCCGGTTTCCGGCGTGTAGACGATGCCGTGCATCGAGCAGCGCAAGTACCGGCCGCTGTGGTCGAACACCAGATCCTTCTCGCAGTCCAGCGGGCGCGGCATGTGGACGCAGCGGTTGATGTAGGCGTAGCAAATGCCGCCGAAGCGTATCAGCAGGCATTCCTCTTCGCGCCCCTCGAAAGTCATTTTCAG
The DNA here is from genome assembly GCA_945897955.1 of Tepidiphilus sp. J10. Classification (GTDB taxonomy): domain Bacteria; phylum Pseudomonadota; class Gammaproteobacteria; order Burkholderiales; family Thiobacillaceae; genus PFJX01. Next base: position 17,722 of record CAMDGQ010000041.1, read on the forward strand.
CTTGCGATGGCAGCCTTCCGCAAGCGCTTCGCTTGCGCAGAACGGAAACCTTGGCGCGTCTGTACTCATGGCATTCCGCCGAGTCCGGGCGAGAGCTTGAACAACTCCGGATAAACGCGGGTGTAGTCGATCAGGCTTTGTACGGTGCGCGGCGTCAGTTCCTTGATCGCGACCCAGATGCGGAAGGCATGTTCGTTCGGACGGGCGAGCGCGGCCGGCAAGGCGGCCCAGGCCGTCCAGTCGATCCCGTTCAGGTGCGTTTTGACATCCGCCGGCAGGTTGTGCGCGGTTTGCGACAGCGTGCCGAGCAGTTGGAAAGTCTGCAAACGGGTCAACCGGCTGGCGAAAAACTCCCGCTCATCGAGCTCGTCGGCCAGCACCAGGATGTCCTGCCCGGTCTGCTCGATCAACTTCAACATGGCTGCGGTCAACATGGGTCGTCAACCCCGCTCCTGCGCAAGCGCCAACATGCGCACCTACACTGCCCCGTGGAAGCCACGTTTGGCATTCGTGGTAAGGGTCAACGCGACTTCCAGCGCTACCTGCTCGTAGGCCGGCCGATAACCCAGTGCGGCCTGGTAAAGCGTGTTGACCTTCTCGGCGCTGCTCTGGCCCTTGAAATCGCTTTTTTCCAGATTCAATTCGTCGACCAGTTCATTCCAGACCAGACCATCCGACAGCGGCAGCAGCGTGAAACCGATGCCCGCAACCTCAACCCGCATCGGTTTCGCAATGTTGACGACATAAAGAATCACCACCAGGCCTGGCGCGAAGAACGGTTGATACTTCTCGACGAAGGCCTTCAGGTGGTCAAGTTCATCGAGCGAGCCCGCGACAAACAACAACTGCGTCGAGTCAGCCAGCAGTGCCGAGCCGATCATCGTTGCCAGCGGCGGCTTGCGACGGCCCATCGCATCGGCGACTTCACCCTCGATCAGGACCAGGTCGCCGCGATAGGCTTGCAAGCCGTGACCGGCGCTGTCCTTGAAGTTGCTGTTGTAGAGCAAGCCCTGGGTTTCAAAGGTATCGAGCAGCATGAAAGTGTTCCCGGATTGGCAAATAACCGGATACAGCAATTTGCGGGCCAGCCACCGCTCAGATGCAACAACGTCGGAAATATGCGGCTTTATCGGCTGACGAAGCACTGACAACGACTTGCTGCTCTGTCGCAAAAACGACAACTTCCATTCGGGCGTGAAGGTTTCTGACGAAAGCATCGGCAGGAGTACGACCGCTGCGACGGATATTCTCTACTGGAGGAACACGGATGGGACTAGCGCCGGCCAACTCGTTGCGTGTCCATCGGAATCGGTTGCCACGCCCGAATCTGCTGGTCGGCAGCCTTGCGCTGCGCCGGCTTCAGGCGTTCGCAGCCGGCTTCGGCCAGTTCCCCTGCTTCAGGAAGCTGGTGTGCGGCCAGACTCCACCAGACGCAGGCCTGCACCGGATCTTGTTGCACGCCAAGGCCGTCGTCGTAGAGAAAACCCAGATCAGCCTGCGCCCGCGCAAGCCCGCGCTCGGCCGCAGCCAGCATCCAGCGCGCCGCTGCGTCAGCGTTCTTCGGTACGCCCTTTCCGCTCAAGAAGTGATGTGCCAGTGCGAATTGCGCTCTTGGATCGGCCGCTGCGGCGGCACGCTGCAACCAGTCGATCGCAGCTGCCTCGTCGCGATCCACCCCCTCGCCATTGGCATACATCAGCGCGACGTTGTATTGCGCGATGGCGTCGCCGGCTTTGGCTGCCTGCTCGTACCACTTGAATGCCTCGACCACGTCCTTCGCGACGCCGCGGCCTGTGGCATAAAACGCACCCAGATTGGTTTTCGCGCCTCCATGCCCCAGCTCTGCCGCCTTGCGCAGCCAGATCACCGCCTGCGCGTCATCTCTGGTCAAGCCAGGCCCTTCGGCATACAGCATGCCCAGATTGAAGGCTGCACTGACGTGATCCTGGCTCGCCGCCAAGCGGTACCAGTCGGCTGCGATCGCTGCATCCTGCTCGACGGCGCGGCCTGCCGCGTACATCACGCCGAGGTTGTATTGCCCTTCCGGGTGGCCCTGCTCGGCCGATTTGCGATACCAGACCACAGCCAGCGCATCATCGCGTGGCACGCCAAGCAGTCCATAGGAATAGAGACTGCCAAGACCGGCCTGCGCTTCGGCATCGCCCTGCTCCGCCACAGTGCGCAGGATTTTTACCGCAGCACTGCGGTCGCCGCGCGCGAGCGCCTGTTCTAGCGCTTGCATCGAGCCCGCAAAAAGCGAGCCTGATGACATGAGCAAAATCCAGCCGGCCAGGAAAATTCGACGCATCACAGTCCCCTTGATTTTGGTCTCTTTCCATTCAGCTTAGTCGATGGCCTGACCACGGCCTGACTTGGGCCAAATCCAAATTCAGTCTGGTTACTGCAGGATTCCTGCGCTAGAACACAATAAGAAGAGAAAAACATCCTTTTTCAAGGGGGCTCAAAATGAAATCGATGCTCAAGCGTTATTCCATAGTGCTTGCCGTATTGCTGGCAGGCTGTGAAACGATTCCCATGCTGCAAAACTTCGCAACCTCCAGCCCGCGTTCCGAACGCCTCATGCAGGCCTGCGTTGAAGCGGAGACGCCGAAGGCGCTGAAACAGATCGGGCCGCGTTTCAAGGATCGCGAAGAGGCCGGGATGTTCGTCCATATGATCTGTCAGGTGCAGACGCGCATCTGCGCCGAAAAGCCGGACGGCGACGATTGCCAGAATACTTTGGTCAGCTATGGAATGGGCGATCCGAACTATGTGCCGTCGCCGGATGCGGCCCTGTTCAGCGCCTCGGCACAAGGCGCCACCGCCGCCGTGCGCGACTTGCTGGCCGGCGGTGCAAATCCGAACAGCCAGAACGCGGGTGGCTGGACGTCGCTGATGATCGCCGCCGCGGAGCGGCATCCGGACACTGTCATCGTGTTGCTCGACGCCAAGGCAAACCCGAATCTTCGCAACCGCCTCGGCCGCACCGCGTTGATGTTCGCCGCGTCCTACGGCCAGGATGTCATTGTCGAGCGGCTGCTTGCAGCCGGTGCCGATCCGAACATTGTGGACAGTACGACCGGCTCGACGGCGCTGATCGCGGCAGCCTCGGCCGGCCATGCCGGCGTTGTGGAAGCATTGTTGCGCGGCGGCGCCAACCCGACGATCAAGTCGAGGCAGGGCGAATTCGCAATCGACATCGCGCGGAAAAAAGACCATGCCGAAGTCATCCGGCTTTTGCAGAAGTATGGAAACCAATGAGGATGCCCGGGCCGACCGGAATTTTTCATCAACCAACAGGAGAGAAAAATGAAAACGGTGTTCATGGCCTTGCTGGTCATCGGTTTATTGGGTTGTGAAACTTTGCCGACAAATACCGCGAGTTCGAGTGCGGGTGTGCATGCGGGCAATATCTACGACGTGTGCCTGCAGATCGAGACCAAGGCATCCAAGGAACGCAAGCAAGAGAACCCGGAAATTGTCGCGCATTACGTCTGCAGTTTTTACAAGGGCACATGCAAGGACGAACCGAATGGAGAAAGCTGCCAGAGGGGTATTCGTAAGTATTCCGCGAAGATGAAGTAAACGGGCGTCGCGGTGGCTATCCGTAGTGCCGCCGCTGCGCTGGAGCGCGAAAAGATTCAGTGATGAATGTTGGGCGAAGGCGCTTGCCGCTCGCTCTTAAAACCCCCGACTATCCGGCAATCATCCTCAGCCTGTTCTCCGGGCGATCGTCGCTGAGTATCTTCTGGTTGTCCCAAGCCAACAGAACTCGCCCTTCATTTCCGCCTTCGAGGCGATGAAGTCGTAGCCGTCGGTCGGCAGGAAGACGACCACATGAGCGCAGTGCGAGTGATGAATTCGGACAGTATCCCGAGTGCATCGACGAAGCGCTCGGCGCACTTCTCCTGGAGTTTTAAGGCTGATTTAACTTGCTGCTTGCAGTCTGAGCAGACCGAGGCTCTGGAATTGAAACTCCGATATGCGCGACAACCATTCATCCCGCTGTGATTCCCTTCGCCTTGACAGGCCAGGCAGGCGCTGGCTGATTATCCTGCTCACTGTTTGGTTCGGTGCCATGCTTGCCGGAGCAAGCCGTGCAGCGGACTCCGGCGACGCGGCCAGCGCGAAACGCTGTTTCAAATGCCATGCCGAGGATGGCCTAGAGTCCGGCGATGGGGAGCCGATCATCGCGGCACAGCCATTCGCGTATATCGTCGCAGCGCTGGATGCTTTCCAGACAGGCGCGCGGGTCGATAAATCAATGAACAAAGTAACCAAGAGCATGACTCGCGAGGAGATAGAAGCCTCGGCTCGCTACTACGCAAGTCTGCCGAACAAATCACCTCGTCAACCGTTCGACACGAAATTTGCGGGCAAGGGGGCCGGCATTCATGCCCGCCTGTGCGAGAAATGCCATGTTGACGGAGGGCGCGGGTTCAGTATGGAGAAAACGCCGGGGCCGATACTGGCCGGGCAGACGGAAAAATATCTGCGAGCGCAGTTTGCCCAGTTCATGTCACTGGACCGGGAAATGCCCAGCGGCATGGGTATCGCCATGCTTGAACTCCTGCCTGGTGACGCCAATGCCTTGCTGCATTACTACATCTCGCGCAGTCCGTAGCATGAGTTCCATGCCGACCAGGATGACCGCTGCTTGCGGGTAACTTGGGTGTTCTATTGATCCGACACGAATTAACCTTGAATCCCGTTCGCCCTGAACCCGTCGAAAGGCTTAGCTTCGGCCCTTCGACAAGCTTCAGGGTGAGCGAAAGTCAGCACGAACCGAGTTGCGGATAAACCTGGCCGGATCATTAGCGATTGACGGGCGATTACGGAAAATCCGAAATGCGGGGGGTATCGGCGGTCAGATTCCGTAGAAATCTGGCGTTGAGCGCCTGACGGAAGCCGCATGGCACCGAGAGTCGGCTCTGGGTCGCTTTTCCATGTGGCTATTCAATCGGCGCCACTGATTTCGTCGTCCTGAGCTTTGGCTATGCAGCGGGAGCTGTCATTGGCGAGGCTCTGAGCGGCGGCTTACGGAGTCGTTCAGCCTACGAACCGACTACCCAATGCCGGTACGTCGGCCGGTAAAGCCGCTCGTCCCGATCTGGTTCCAGCCGTTCACGTATGACCGCTTTCTTCGGAAGCGAAGGAGCCACCGTCCCGTTTCTGACACTGTCGCCTACGGTCAGCCAATGACTGCAATTTGGTCTTGACCTGACTGAACTGGATTCGAGTGAAAAGGCTGCTGCCATGTAGTATCTCAACCATTCTTCCAGGGGGACGCATGCAAGCGTGGGGAAAGTTACAGACCGAGAAAGAGAACGGTGCCGTTCTGGATCGCTTGTCTCTGGCTGACCACTGCGTTGACGTGGCCAGTGTGTTCCGGGAATTGTGTGACCTCCCCGCCATTCGGCGAAATCTGGACAGGGAGTCGGGTTTTTCGCTTACCGAAACCCAGTTGGACCGACTGGCCGTGTTCGCCCTGCTGCATGACCTGGGCAAATGCAACTGGGGTTTTCAGGCCAAATCCGACCCCAAAGCGAAGCACGTTGCCAGCCATATCCGCGAAGTCTCTCCGCTCTGTTTCCTCGAAGAGTTGCGCGAGCGCGCCGTTCAAGCCCTTGGCCTGGAAGAGGTGGCGGGCTGGTTCCATGAGCCCGAAATTGATTTGTTCCGCCTGCTTCTGGCTGCGGTCTCCCATCACGGCGAACCCGCTTTCAATTTCGAATTGGATGGTTCCATCGATGTCGACCGCTGGGCCGGTTATTGGCGGGAACATGACGGCTATGACCCTTTCGCGACCTTGGCTGAACTGGGCCAGGTAGCGAGAGCCGCTTTTCCCGCTGCGTTTCAGGGGCACACCGAGCTGCTGATCCTCACCGCTGCCCTGGAACACCGTTTCGCCGGTCTGCTCATGTTGGCCGACTGGCTGGGCTCGCATCGGGAGGCGTTCTTCCCCTTTCATCAGGAAGGCAGTCGCATACCCTGGGCGCGGGCGCAGGCCCGCAAGGCACTGGCCGCCGTAGGACTGGACGTGCAGCAAGCCCGGCGCCACCTTGCGGCCGGTCTGCCAGCCTTTGGTCAGGTGTTCAACCTCCAGGCCGACCCCAAGCCGCTCCAGACGGAACTGGCCCGGGCCGACCTGCCGGCGCTGCTCATTGCCGAATCCGACACCGGTTCCGGCAAGACCGAGGCGGCCCTCATGCATTTCCTGGCGCTGTTCGCCTCCGGGGAAGTCGATGGCCTTTATTTCGCCCTGCCGACGCGGGTCGCGGCACGGGAGCTCTACGGCCGGGTCCGGGCGGCCATGCGGCGAGTTTTCGGGGACGATTGCCCACCAGTTCTGCTTGCGGTTCCGGGCTATGCCCAGATAGACGGCGAACCAACCACCTGCCTGCCGGCGTCCACAGTGCTTTGGCACGAAACCGACCAGATCAAACGGGAAAGAGCCTGGTCGGCGGAACGACCCAAACGCTTTCTCGCCGCGCCGGTGGCCGTGGGCACCATCGACCAGGCGCTGTTTTCCAGCATCCAGGTGCCCCATGCCCATTTGCGCGCCGCCTGTCTGGACCGTTCTCTCCTGGTGGTGGACGAGGTTCATAGCTCCGACGTGTACATGCGCTACCTGTGCCGGCGTCTCCTCGCCCGCCATCTGGCGGCCGGCGGCCGGGCGCTGCTGCTCTCCGCCACCCTCGGCAGCGCAGCCAGGGCGGAATACCTTTCGCCGGGCAGCCGACAGTCTGGCCCAGAGAACTACGATCTCGCCGCCAACCAGCCCTATCCCGCGCTGTGCGCGCCTGGCACGGCGCTACGCCACCTGCCCGACCCGGCGGCGCGGTCCAAACGGGTGAGCATTCAGCCTCTGGCCATCCTGGAAACGCCGGAAACCCTGTTGCCGGAATTACGTGCGGCCGTGGCGGCCGGTCGTCGGGTGATGCTGGTGCTCAACACCGTGGCCCGTGCCCTCTCATTGGCCCGACTGGCGGACGCGGACCCGGTGCTGGCGCCGGCCCTGTTTTCAGTGCAAGGCCAGGCCTGTCCCCACCACGGCCGCTATGCCCGCCCCGACCGGGAGTTACTGGACGCGGAAGTCAGTAAGCGCATGGGCAAGGACTCGGCTGGTGGCGCCCTCCTGCTCATCGGCACCCAGACTCTGGAACAAAGCCTGGACATCGACGCCGACTGGCTCATCACCGATCTCTGCCCGATGGATGTGCTCCTGCAACGCATCGGCCGTCTGCACCGCCACGACCGGGGCGAGCGGCCGGCGGCGGTGTGCAGCGTCCTGCTGCCCGAGGAAACGGATTTCTCCATCTTCCTCAAGAAGAACGGGGAGATGGGACGCAGTGGTCTGGCCGGCTTCGGCTTCGTCTATGAAGACCTGCGCATCCTGCAACTCACTCGGAACTGGGCCGCAGGCCAGCCGGAAATCGAAATCCCGCGGGACAACCGGCGCCTGGTGGAATCCGCCACTCACCCGGAGCGGTTGGCTACTTTGGCCGGGGCGAAATGGGCGGCCCATGCCGGACGGTTGGAGGGCGGTGGCATGGCGAAGAACAAGGCTGCCCACGACGCCCTGATCCCCGAAAAACACTTCGGCGACTTCCTGTTTCCCCGTGACCTTGAAGCCAATCTGACCACCCGTCTGGGCCTGAACGATCGAACCATTTCCCTGGGCGGCAGCTACCTCAGCCCCTTCGGAAAAGCCATCGAAGAGCTCAATTTACCCGGCCATCTCGCCAGGGGCCTGGCAGTCGATCAGGCTCATCTGGTGAGACTTGATGAGCGTAACCTGCTCATCCATGTCGGCACCCTGGTATTTCGCTATTCCCGTTTTGGACTGGAGAAACTCGATGAATCTGCTGCTTGATCCGCTGTTTCGCGTTCGCCTGCCGGAGCAGACGACCCGCGCCAGCCTGCCGGAACTTCTGGCCCTGCTGGGCGAGGACCGGGTGGACAGCCTGCCCGGCCTGCAACGCCATCAGGAGGACGCCTTCCACATCTTTCTCTGCTACCTGGCCGGCGCGGTGCTGGATCGCCAGGGCCGCGCCGAGCCGAGGCAATCCGCCGTGTTCTGGCTGGAGGGCATCCGCGCCCTCACTAATGCCGAAGGCTGCGACAACGACGACGCCTGGACCCTGGTGGTGGATGACCCGACCCGGCCCGCCTTCCTGCAAGCGCCGGCGCCTAGCCGGGAGGTATACATGCGGGAGTACGTGTTTGAGAGAAAAACCAACAAACCACGGAAAGCCAAAGCTACAACTCCTGCTGCTCTGGACGTACTACAGACAGCCAGGAACCACGATATAAAGGCCGCAAGGGGGTGGAGCGATGAACCGGAGGCCTGGTGTTATGCCTTGCTGACAATGCAGACGATGACTGGCTATTCCGGACGAGGCAATCAAAGCATTTCAAGGATGAATGGCGGATATGGCAGCCGTCCTTGCGTGGGTTGGCAGGAGCATAGGCGCGCGGGTACCCGTTTTCTGAGAGACACAGCGGTTCTCCTTTCCCATCGCTCAACCTGGCTTGAGCAGCCTTACCCGTACCGGAACGTTGGCAAAGTGTTGCTCTGGCTTCAGGCTTGGGATGGGGAAGTTCCTTTGCCTCTTTCAACCCTTGATCCCTTCTATCTGGAAATTGCCAGACGAATCCGGCTGATTTCTACCCAAGATGGTTATCGAGCCCTGGCGGCAACAGCTTCTTCGCCCAGAATTGCTGCAAAGGATCAGAAGGGAAATTTGGGCGACCCCTGGATCCCCATCAACATAGAGAAAGGTAGCGCTTTAACTGTCCAAGGTACTGGTTTGACCCCCAAACTACTGCGCGAATTGCTGTTTCCTGATGGGGTATACAACCCTGCTGTAATGCAGGATGTTTCAGCAGGGCAGGGCGCTGGCTGGTTGTCTGCTTCGGTGCTGGTGGGTGGGGATTGCACCACGGACGGCTTTCACGAAGCCGCCATCCGGATACCGGAAAAAATCCGGCCGGTGGTGTTCGGCAAGAGCCCTGCACGGGATCGTTTGGCCGGATTGTCAAAACAGGGCCTGGAGACCGCTGCGAGGATTCAATACAAGGCGCTCCGCCCAGCATTGTTTGCCCTGATGGAAGGCGGCCCCGATTCCATCCACCCAGACAAGACCGAAATCAGTCATTGGGTGGATAAGGCCGCCGGCGCCTACAGCCGGCACTGGAACCCCCTCTACTTCGACTGGCTCTGGTCAACCCTGGACCAGCCCGACGATGCCGCCGCGCTGAAACCCTGGTTCGAGCAACTGCGGAAACTGGCGGAAACCACCCTGGAGCAAGCCTTCGACCGGGTGCCGCTGCGCAGCGGGCGCAATTACCGGGGGAAAACCCGTGCGCGCGGCATGTTCTACGGTTCCCTGCACAAACATTTCAAGGACTACATGGAGGCAAATCATGAACCCGTCTGAACCCCGTGGGCCGGCGGCCCAGGTGCCCGCTTTGGCGCGAGCCCTGGCCGATCCGCACTTTTCCAACGGCGAGCGCGCAGCGCTCAAGCGCATGGGACTGGACGGCCCCGCGCCCTTGGCCCTGCACCGCTTCATCCTGCGCCAGGTGGACGAAGGCTGGCAGGGCGAACACTGGACGCCGCGCTGGCGCGCCCTCGTCTGCGCCCTGGCCATCCAGCGGGACGGCGGCTTCGACCCTTCCCGGCCCTGGGGACAGGCCCTGGCCGAGGCGCGCTTCGCCGAAAGCCGGCTGGAACGGCTGCTGGCCGCACAAGGCGACACCTTGTATACCCTTGCCCTGCGCGCCGCTCGCCAACTGGCGGCCAAAGGCCTGGCCTGTGATTGGCGGCAAATGGCCGATCTGGTTTTTGCCTCCGACCCGGAAATCCGCGAACGCATCAACACCCGTATCGCCCGCGACTATTACCGCAACCTCAAGAAGGATTGACGCCATGTTCCTGCAAATTCACACCCTGACTTCCTTTGCCGCCGCCCTGCTCAACCGCGACGACGCCGGCCTCGCCAAACGCATCCCCTTCGGCAACGCCGAGCGTATGCGGGTGTCTTCGCAGTGCCTGAAAAAACATTGGCGGGATGATTTCCATCGCAACCTCGATTTGCCCGGCGGCATCCGCTCACGCATGTTTTTCGAGCGGGAAATCCTGGCCCGGGTGCTGGAGGCCGGCGTTACGGAGGAAACCGCCCGCAAGCTGACCGAAGCCCTGCTCAAACGCCTGGTCCAGGGCGGGCAGGACAAGGACAACCCCCTGCGCTTGAAGCAACCGGTACTGTTCGGCAAGCCCGAAGCGGATTACCTAGTACGACTCATCAGCGAATGCGCCGCCAGCGATGCCGATCCGGTGAAGTTGCTCGACGAGCGGCTGAAAGCCGAAAAGGGCAATTTGCAGGCCATGTGGAAAGCGGCCGGTGTCGATCTGGTATCCGGCGTGGAGGGCGCCATGTTTGGCCGCTTCGTCACCTCCGACATCCTGGCCCGCACCGATGCCGCCGTGCATGTCGCCCATGCCTTCACCGTCCACCCGCTATCCACAGAAGTGGATTACTTCACTGTGGTGGATGACCTAAAAGAGGCGGACGAGGATGCCGGCGCCGCCCACGCCGGTGACATGGAACTCGGCGCCGGGCTGTTCTACGGCTATGTGGTGGTCGATGTGCCTTTGCTGGTCTCCAACCTGTGTGGCTGCGACCCGGCGAAATGGCAAGCACAACCGAAGGAAGCCCTGAGCGATGCCCGCGATGTGCTGGAACGCCTGGTGCAAGCCATCGCCACAGTCAGCCCCGGCGCAAAGCTGGGCGCTACCGCCCCCTATGCTCGCGCCGAACTGGTGCTGCTGGAAACCGGCACCGCCCAGCCCCGCACCCTGGCCAATGCCTATCTTCAAGCGTTGAAGCCCAAGGGCAATCCGCTGCAACAGGCGGTGGATGCACTGGGCCAGCATCTCGGCGCCCTGGACCAGATGTACGGCCGCGATGAACAGCGCTTCGTCGCCTCCACCCAGGACACCGCCAGCCTCGCGGACATCCCCCGCGCGCCGGTGAAGGACAGTGTCAAAGCCGCTCTGGACGGATTGTTCGGAGACGCCTGATGGACGCCCTGATCCTGCGCTTCGACGCGCCGCTGATGAGCTTCGGCGGCGTCATGGTGGACCAACACAACGTCACCGACCGCTTCCCCGGTCTTTCCCTGTTCGCCGGCCTGCTGGCCAATGCCCTGGGTTGGCGCCACCAGGACTTTGAACGCATCGGCCGCCTGCAAGATCGCCTCCTCGTCGCCTGCCGTTGGGACATCCTGGGGGAGGCCATCGAGGACTACCACACGGTGGACCTGGGCCAGCCCAAGATGCGCGAAAAGGGCTGGACCACACGGGGAGAACCGGAACACCGCGACGGCGGCCCTGATGCCAAATTCGGCACCCATCAGCGCTATCGCCACTACTGGGCCAACGGCGTGCTGACTTCCGCTCTGGCGGTGGGCGACGCCGACGAAACCCCGACCCTGGCGGAACTGGGAGCCGCCCTGCGCCGACCCGCTCGACCGCTGTTTCTCGGGCGCAAGACCTGCCTGCCCAGCGCCCCCGTTCTGATTGGCCGCCAGGCCGGCGCCGACGTGTTGGCCATCCTGCAAGCCGTGCCCCGCGCCATCTGCCCGCAGCGCCCGGCGACAGCCTCGATGCCGGCGCGCTGGCCCGCCGACCTAGGCCAGGCACAGGAGGCGCAAATCCACCCCGTCTATGACCAGCGCGACTGGAAGAACCAATGGCACGCCGGCAGCCGCCAGGTCGCCGAAGGGCCGCTTGTGGAGATGCCGCCATGTTCATGATCGACCTGCCCCTGGATGCCGCCGCCCTGACCCGCTTCGCCTGGCGCCAGGGCCATGCCGGCGGCCGCAACCCGAGCGACGAGGATTTCGGCTACGCCGCCCACGCCTGGCTCGCCGCCACGCTGGGAGAACAGGCGCCACGACCGTTCCGCCTCATGGAAACCCGCGCCGGCCTGCGCCTGCTGGGTTATGCCGAAACCGACATGGCTGCACTGGCGCAACGGGCACAGGATTTCGCCTTGCCGGACGCCCTTGCGGTCTGCGACTGGTCCGCCGCCGCCGGCAAGGCCATGCCCGCCACCTGGACCGCTGGGCGGCGTCTGGGCTTCGAGGTACGGGCTTGCCCCATCCTTCGCGGCGAACGGGAACGGGATGCCTTCCTGGTGGAAGTGGATCAGGCCAAGGCCGCTGGCCGGGAGCCCGCCAGCCGCACTCAGGTCTATGTCCACTGGCTCCAAAGTCAGCTTGAACGGGACGGCGCCGCTCAGGCTGTCGCCGAAACCCTGAACGTCATCGGCTTTCGCCGCGTGCTGGCGCTACGCCAATCCCGCTCCGGCCAGGGCCAGCGGCGCCAGGGTGTGGAGCGACCGGATGCCCTGATGTCCGGCGAACTGCTGGTGGGCAACCCGGATGCCTTCGCCCGACTGCTGGCGCGCGGCATCGGCCGGCATCGTGCCTTCGGCTTCGGCATGTTGCTGCTACGCCCGCCAGGCAGAGGAGCGGCCTGACATGGCCGGCCTGCTCGTCGGCCGCCTGGGCCTGGCCGATGCGCGCATTCCCCATGTGGATCGCCACGGCCTCATCTGGCTTTCCCGTGGCCGCTTGTTTGTCGAGGATGGCACCCTGCGTTTCATCTGCACCGAATCGGCCGAACTGGAACCCGGCGATTACGCCATTCCTTACCAGAATGTGTCCCTGATCCTGCTCGGTCCCGGCTCCACCGTCAGCCACGACGCCCTGCGCATCCTGGCCAGGCATGGCACCCTGCTTGCCGCCGTGGGTGAGGGCGGCACCAAGTTCTATACCGCGCCGCCGATGGGCCAGGGGCATAGCGAAGTAGCCCGCGCTCAGGCTCGTCTGTGGGCAGATGAGAAAGTCCGGCTGGACACCGCGCGCAGGATGTATGCCTTTCGCTTCGGCAAAATCCTGCCGCACCGCGACATCTCCGTGCTGCGTGGCATCGAAGGTGCCCGCATGAAGGAAACCTACCGCATCCAGGCCGACCGCTACCACCTGCCCTGGGAAGGCCGCCGCTACGACAGAAGCCAGCCGGAAGGCGCGGACATTCCCAACCAGGCCATCAACCACGCAGCCACTTTCGTCGAATGCGCCGCCGATGTAGCCGTCGCCGCCGTCGGCGCTCTGCCGCCTCTGGGGTTCATCCATGAAGACTCCAGCAACGCCTTCACCCTCGACATCGCCGACCTCTACCGGGCCGAAGTCACCATCCCGCTCGCTTTCCGGGTGGCGCGCCAGGCCCTGGACAATGCGGGTTTGAACCTGGAGCGGACACTGCGCAAGGAAGCGGCCGTAGAGTTCCGGCGCGGCAAGCTCATCCCGAAGATGATCGACCGAATCAAGGAGCTGCTCGGTGTCCATGACGCTGGTGGTGACCCGCAACGTAAGTAACCGAGTGCGGGGCTTTCTCTCCTCGTCCCTGCTTGAACTGGCGCCAGGCGTCTACAGTGCGCCGCACATTTCCCCGGCGGTTCGGGAACGGATCTGGGCTGTATTGGCGGACTGGTTCTTCCAGGAAAAGGAAGCGTCAGTCGTAATGGTGTGGGCTGACAACACTGTGCCGTGTGGGCAATCTGTGCGCACCTTAGGTGTTCCGCCTGTCGATGTCGTTTCGGTGGATGGTCTCCTAGCCACCTTTAGATCAAGTGCTCCTTAATAATTCGATATAGTTCAATCAGTTATGAACTAGAGCTTCCCCCGCCCACGCGGGGATCGACCCGCACCAGCAATAGCCATCTTCTCTCCGACGCTGCTTCCCCCGCCCACGCGGGGATCGACCTTTGACGTATCCATCTTTGCTGGCGTCCTTGAGGCTTCCCCCGCCCACGCGGGGATCGACCCGTGGCGAAGGTGAACATGCTTTTGCGTAAAGAGCTTCCCCCGCCCACGCGGGGATCGACCCTTGAACCAGCCATCCAGCATTTGCGCCTGGCCGCTTCCCCCGCCCACGCGGGGATCGACCCCGCCCGCCGAACCCGATGAGGATGCCGACGACGCTTCCCCCGCCCACGCGGGGATCGACCCCTATACCGCCACCACGACGCCCGCACGGATCGGCTTCCCCCGCCCACGCGGGGATCGACCTCTGGTTTGATCCACTAGATGATTGCGGTCCTAGCTTCCCCCGCCCACGCGGGGATCGACCTTCTTTCCGGCATCCCCAGCGCGCCCTCCAGCGGCTTCCCCCGCCCACGCGGGGATCGACCTGCACCCTGTGGCATAAAGAACTTGTAAGTACAGCTTCCCCCGCCCACGCGGGGATCGACCCCGGGCAGGCGAAGCCGTCGCAGAGCAGGAAGTGCTTCCCCCGCCCACGCGGGGATCGACCCGGTTAGCGCTTGTTATTTAATACCGTCGATGGGCTTCCCCCGCCCACGCGGGGATCGACCTGCTGGAAAGCGTTGGCAATCTGCTCAATTCAGGCTTCCCCCGCCCACGCGGGGATCGACCATAAGAAGGTTCCTGCTGAGTTGAAACCTAAACGCTTCCCCCGCCCACGCGGGGATCGACCCGTGCCGTCTTTCCTCGTGTGCGCCGGGATCCAGCTTCCCCCGCCCACGCGGGGATCGACCCTGGACGCCATGCACCTTGCCGTCGGTATCCATGCTTCCCCCGCCCACGCGGGGATCGACCCTGTGTGAGCGACAGCGTGTGATTGGCTACGGTGCTTCCCCCGCCCACGCGGGGATCGACCCCTCATTCATCTTGGTCATGACTGGCAGCATGCGCTTCCCCCGCCCACGCGGGGATCGACCTCCATTTGACGCAAAATTACATAACCGGCAGTCGCTTCCCCCGCCCACGCGGGGATCGACCCCAGGCGGAGGATGAAGATCGGCTTGACCAGGAGCTTCCCCCGCCCACGCGGGGATCGACCTGCGCTGAAAAGGTGTCGGCCGAAGTCATGCCGGCTTCCCCCGCCCACGCGGGGATCGACCTGTCAGGCGATTGATCGGACGCCATTTGCACGTGCTTCCCCCGCCCACGCGGGGATCGACCCGCTATCCGGTACAACCTGCATCCAACCTGATAGCTTCCCCCGCCCACGCGGGGATCGACCTAACCTATCTTTAACACCCCGCCCAACACACCCTTAAAAAACATAAAGTTACAACAAGCATTTCCCCCGAGTGTCACTACAGGTGACTATTTCGGGGCGGGGTGATGACTCAAGCGACCATTTTTTTCGTCCCCCCCGGCAAGGGATT
>CAMDGQ010000042.1 GCA_945897955.1 Tepidiphilus sp. J10
GCACAAGGTAATACAGCACGCCCAACATGATCAGCATCGACGGCAGCGCGATCATCGGGTAGCTGAGTAGCGTCAATTGGCCGAGCTCCTCGTTGAACGCGGTGGTGCCGGAAGGACTGGTGACAATCCAGGTGGCCAGTAGAAAGTTCATCACGGCGGAGAAGAAAAACGAGGCGCTGATCATCAGGGTCGCGCTTTTCAGGCGACCTTCAAACTGGTCATGCGTATTCCGCTGCACCAGGTTTTCCTGGATTCGCTCGACATTCATGATCGCCGGGCTGAACAGCAGCATCCGCACCAGCGGCTGTCGGGTATAGGCTGAAATGGCTACCGCCAGGCCGATCAGGCCGGGAATCGCCGCTTCTTTCACCGCCAGCCAGCGGGTATCGAGTTGTAGCAGACCGATGCCGCCGGTGAGCAGGATGCTGACCAGCCCGAGCCCGGCGAACAGATTGAGTTTGCGTTGCAAGAGATAATCACGCACGCCCCAGCCGAGTGGAAACGCCAGCGCCAGCAATAGCGCATAGACCGCGCCCAGATTTTCCGGGCCGCTCAGTTTCATCAGAATCAGCGATGGAATGATCAGGGTGATCAGCAGCTCGACCAAGGTGTTGTTTTTGGGGGCAGCGGTCATGGTGTGTTGTGTGGTGAACGATGTTGTGAACGTTGAGAAGGGTTGATCAGTGAACGGTAGGGTGGTTTTCACCAATCCAGCGCGTGATGCCGTCACGCACGTTGTAAATCTTGGTGTAGCCCTGCTTGGCCAGTTCGTACCCCAAAGCATTGGTTCGGTTCCCGGTGCGGCAGATCAGGATGACCGGTTCATTCTTGTCCACCTCGGCGACAAAGTTGCGCAAGAACTCCGGATTCTCGCGTCCGCTGGCATCGACGAAAGTCAGCTTTCGGCTGCCTTCGACAACCCCGGTCTGCCGCCATTCGTCCGGCCGACGTACGTCATACAGCGGCGTGCCCTGTTGCAGCAGGGTTTTCAACTGGGCGTTGTCGATGTTGGTATAGGGCGGTTCCGAGCAGCCGGTGAGCAACAGGGAGGCGAGTGCGATCAGGGCAAATAACGTTTTCATCATGGCGAGACATCTCCAGTTTCATCAGGGTGGCATCTTACAAAGTCGATCGAATAAGAAAAATTCGAATTAAAGGGGTAATAATTTCGAGTAACTCGATTTCACTCGGCGGCCGACATGTTGAATTTCAAACATTTGCATTATTTCTATACCGTCGCCAAGACCGGCGCAGTGAATCGTGCGGCGGAAAAACTGCATCTGGCGCCGCAGACCCTGTCCGGCCAGTTGAGCCAGTTCGAGGACCGGCTCGGGGTCGAACTGTTTCGCCGCACCGGCCGCCGTCTGGAACTCACCGATACCGGCCGCCAGGTGTTGTCCTATGCCGAGGAAATTTTTCAGGTCAGCGCCGAACTCGAACAGAGCCTGCGCAACAGTCGCGAGGACCGGATTTTTCCGTTTCGTGTCGGCATTGCCGATGTGGTGCCAAAATCAATTGCCTACCAACTGCTTGCGCCGGCGTTGACGTTGGCGGATCCGGTGCATCTGGTGTGCCGGGAAGACCGGCTCGACCACCTACTGGGTGAACTGGCGATCCATCGCCTGGATATGGTGCTGGCCGACCGGCCGATGCCGCCGGGCATGGATGTCAAAGGTTATAACCATTCACTCGGCGAATGCAGTGTCGCCTTCTTCGCCGCACCGGCGTTGGCGGCGCAGTTGAGCGGCGATTTCCCGGCTTGTCTGGATGCGGCGCCGCTGCTGCTGCCGGGCGAGGACAGCGCGTTGCGCGCGCCCCTGCTGCGCTGGCTGGAGCGGAAAAATCTGCATCCGCGCATCGTTGGTGAATTCGATGACAGCGCACTCAAGAAAGCCTTCGGCAAGGCCGGTGCCGGCGTTTTTCCGGCCGCAGTGGCCACCGGCAACGAAGTGGAAAGTCAGTATGGGGTCATCCGGCTGGGTGAAACGCGCGATCTGCGCGAGCGCTTCTTTGCCATTTCCGTCGAACGAAAAGTAACGCACCCGGCGGTGCTGGCCATCCTGCAAGCGTCGAATCTGGCTTTGCTGGATTGATCGAAACCAAAGCCACCCTGATCAGAACAGTTCGATCTTCTTGCCGACGATCTTTTTCGGCATGCCCAGCGAGTTTTCGTATTCCAATTCAGCCTTGGCGACTAGCGCGGCATCCGGCTGCGACGTCGGTAGGCGGCGGCAGAAGGCTTCACCGGTATTCGGCACAAAAATGATCTTGCGTGACCAGGGGCCGCTGAAATCAGAGGCGAGCAGCGGAATCCCCTCACGTTGCAGCCATTCCTGAGCGAACTCCGCGTTGCGCTCGCCGATAGCCATCCGGATCGAACTGACGATGGTGCCGCCGCCAAAGGCTTTCGCCACCAGGCGGTTCTTGCGCGCCCCCTTGTTGAGCAAGCCATTGACCAGCACTTCCATCGAATAGTCGCCATTCAGAATGACGTCTTGGTCGTTGTTGTTGACGTTGCTGCCCTTGGGCAGCAGAAAATGGTTCATGCCACCGATCATCAGTTTCGGGTCAAACAGGCAGACCGAAACGCATGATCCGAGCAGTGTCGCCAATGGGCGACTGGCCTCGATTGCCCAACCGCCCGGATTCAGGTTGAGAGCGATGCGCTCGAGTTCTTTGCCGCTAAGGTTGGTTGGAGGGGGCAAGGTAAGAATGGCGTTGGACTGAGCCCGATGTCAGCAAGGCTGGGATTACAATTCTACCGCTGCATCCCATAACCGCAGGATGATCAATTAACCTTGAATCCTCTGTTGACCGCTCCTCAGCCATCGAGACGCTCCATGCATACAAGCGTTTCCGCCTCCGATCACACTCACCAATTGGGTGAGCCCGCTACGCGCCCGATTGCGGGCCTGCCGGGCCGCCTGGCCGCGTTGCTCTTCCTTGCGGGGAGCGGCCACGCGCGTCATCGCGCCTTGCCAGACAACCCGGCAGACCCACACTCGGACGCATCCAACAGAGGAATCAAGGTTGAACATGTTCGCGACTGAGGCGCGCCAGTACCTGGCCGAACGCATCCTGCGGCCACGCATCGGCCTGCTCTGGCTGTTGCTGCTGGCCGGCACGGCGCTGGCCGACTCCTTTGAACTCGCGCGTCTGCCGCTGCTGGCCCTGGCCGGCGCGCTGTTCATCCTGGCTTTCCGGCTGTGGGACGACCTGGCCGACCGGGAGCATGACCGTCTGCGCCATCCCCGGCGCTGCCTGGTCGGTTCGGCGGATGTGTACCCGTTTCACCTCGCCCAGTGGCTGCTGCTCGCCGCCCTGGCCGGCCTGATCGGAATGCTGACCGACGCCGTGCGCGCCCTCGCCTTCCTGGGCCTGCTGGTCGCCTTTCTGGCGCTGTACCGGGCCACCCGGAACCGGCCCGATCTGCGGCGGCTGCGCGAAGTTCTGGTGCTGGCGAAATATCCCGCCTTTGTCCTGTTGCTGGCCCGGCGCCCCGACGCGCCGGTCGCGCTGCTGGCGGCATTCAGCGTTTATCTGCCGCCGTTGCTGGACGAGACCCGTGACGCCGGTCCCGGCATTCTTGCGCCGGCTGCCCTGTTCATGGGGCTGCTATTCCTGGCCTGGCTGGGCCTGACGACCTGAGGTGAACAACATGGATCACGCGCGGCAAGCGCCCCCGGCGGAACAATTCGAAACCCCGGCCTGCCCCTTGTGCGGCGGCAACACCGCCACGCCGTTCATCACGGCGGAGGACGATCTGGGCGGCCGACCTGGCCGCTTTCATTTCGCCCGCTGCGACGGCTGCGGCCTGGCTTACCAGACGCCGCGCCTGCGCTTCGAACATATCGGCGGCTATTACGATGACGAATACATCGCGCATCGCAAGAAGACCGACTGGGGCATGCTGACCCCGCTGTACACATGGGCCATGGGCAAGCACGACCGCGACAAGCTGGCGCTGGTGCGGCGTTACCAGTCGCTGCACGCCGGCAGCCGGGTGCTCGACATCGGCTGCGGCGCCGGCACTTTCCTGGCGCGGGTGAAAGCGGACACCGGCGCCGCCGCTTGCGGCGTCGATTTCAAGGATCTCTCCGGCCTGCCCTGGATGGCCGACCTGGAATTCCGCCAGGGCACGCTGGCCGAGCAGGATTTCGGCGCTCGCCGGTTCGACCTGATCACGCTGTGGCATTTCCTGGAGCACGACTACACGCCGCTGGACACCCTGGCCCGCGCCCGCGATCTGCTGGCGCCGGGCGGCAAGCTGGTGATCGAGGTGCCGCGCCTCGACAGCGTCAGCTTCCGCCTGTTCCAGGAACGCTGGCCGGGCCTGCAAGCGCCGCAACACACCATGCTGTTCGATGCCGCCACACTGCCGCGCATGCTGGAAAAAGCCGGTTTGCGGGTCAGCGAGCACCTGCCTTACGGCGCGTTTCCGGCTTATTTCTATCTGTTCTGCGGCCTTGCCTTCAAGCTGCTGCGCGGGCGCGGACTCGACCTGTCGAAAGCCATCTACCCGTATTTCGCCGGCCAGTTGCTGCTGGCGCCGGTGTTGCTGTTCGAGCGTCGCCTGAACCTGGCCATGCAGACCGTGGTGTGCGAGGCGTGAAGGAAAACGTAGTCTTCGGCGTCCGCGTCGCCGCCAGCCTGCTGTTGATCAGCCTGTGCGCGCTGTTGATGCTGGCCCTCGCCGTCGTCACCCTTTTCCGGTTCCGGCGCCTGTATTCGGACTGGCTACTGACGCCGTGCGGCCGCGCCATGCTGCGCATCTGGGGCCTGAACATGCGGGTGCATCGGCACGCGCCGCACCCGCCCGGGCAAACCGTCTATGTCATGAACCACACCTCCAGCATCGACATGTTCGCCATCGTCGCGCTGGGCCTGCCCAACACACGTTTCTTCCTGAGCGGTTACCTGCGCAAGTTGCCGCCCCTGGCGCTGATCGGCTACCTGATCGGCATCTTCTGGACCGTCGATCAGGCCTATGGCAAACGTCGCGTGCGTATCTTCCAGCGCGCCTGTCGCATCCTGCGCCGCAGCGGCGAGTCGGTCTGCCTGAGCCCGGAAGGCGAGCGCATCACCAGCGGCGAGATCGGCCCGTTCAACAAGGGCGCTTTCCATCTGGCGGCAGCCCTCAAGGCGCCGATGCAGCCGGTGTTCATCCATATTCCCCGCGAGATCAATCCCGGCAAGGGCTTGCACGCCCGACCGGGCACGATCCATGTGCATATCGGCGCGCCGATCGACACCTCGGCCTGGCGCGAGGCGGATGCCGGCGTGATCAAGGAACATGTCAGGGACCACTACAAGAAATGGAAGGATGAACTCGATGCCTGAAGTCCGCCGCGACGAACTCGCCCGCATGCAGGCCGACGCCGTGCTGCCCAAGGATATCCGGCCGCAATCCGGCTCACCCGAACAACCGCCGCGACTGGTTCTGCTCACCGGCGCCTGCGGTTTTCTCGGCCGCCAGGTCGCGCGCGAACTGCTGCGCAATCCTGATCTGCGCCTGATCTGCCTGGCGCGCGACAAGCCGGATGAAACGGCGGCGGCGCGGGTGGCGCGCATATTCACCGGCATGGGCATCTCCACGGAGGAAATCGAGCGCCGCGTCGAAGTACGGGTCGGCGACGTGACCGAGCCCGAGCTGGGACTGGCCGCCGCCGACTACGCCGACCTGGCCGAGCGGCTGGACGCCATCCATCACTGCGCCGCGCTGGTGGACTGGGTGCGCAGCTATGGCCAGCTCTACCGCATGAACGTCGGCGGCGTGCTGGGCATGATCCGGCTGGCCTGCCAGGGCAGGGCGAAGCGGCTGCTGTTCGTCTCCAGCATCGCGGTCTGCTATGCCCGTGGCGGGCCGGCGCGCATCGGCGAGGATACCGACATGCTGCCTTTCATCGGCGGCATGCCGCTCGGCTATGCGCGCAGCAAATGCGTCGCCGAGGCCCTGCTGAAACAGGCCGCCGCGCGCGGCGTCCCGGTTACCGTGCTGCGGCCGGCGCTGATCTCCGGCGACGCGGTGACCGGCGAGTCCAGCCCGTCCGACCTGATCGCCGCGTTGATCCAGGGCTGCGTTGCCAACGGCATGGCAATCGACACCGACTGGCTGCTGGACTGCGTGCCGGTTGATTTCGTCGCCCGGGTCATGGCCCGGACGCCGCAGGGCGAGACGAATTTCCAGGCGCTCAATCTGATGCATGCGCGCCCGCGCCACTGGCGCGAACTGATTTTGTGGATGAACCTGCATGGTTATCGCGTCGATCTGGTCGCCAGCGACGACTGGATTCGGCAGATGTTCGACGAAGGCCGCGCGCGCGGCTGCCTGCTCTACCCCCAGCGCCGCTTTTTCAGCGGCGAAGCCGCCAGCGCGGGCGCAACGCGCGCGGCGCGGCCCTATGAAGCCTACCTCGCCGACGGCCAGCGGCGCATCGACGCGTCCCGGACACGCGCCTTGTTGCGGCGGCTGGAGCTGCATGAAGCCGCCCTGGATACCGACCTTCTGCACGCCTATTTCGCGTACTACCGTCGTGTCGGCGTATTGCCGCAACGCGCGCCGGAGCCCGAGGAAAGCGTCACGCTCGATGCCATTCTCGGCGGCGATTGGCGGCCGCCCTTACAGACCGCGGACAGCCGGCGCCTGCCGCAAGCGGCGCGGACGCGCATCGGCGGCGAAGACGGACTGCTCAGCGAGATTGCCGCCGCCCGGCTCGGCGGCAGTGTCGGACTCTGGCGGCTGGATTTCGGCCCAGCGCACCATGCCGCCGCACCGACGCGTGCGGTGCTGAAGTCAAAGGCGGACGACCGTCTGATCCAGGATCTGACCGTGCAACTGGCGAGCGTATGTCGGCCCGAACTGGGCCGACTGTTCGGACAATACCGCGACCCTCTCGGCCTGGC
This sequence comes from Tepidiphilus sp. J10, assembly GCA_945897955.1. GTDB lineage: Bacteria > Pseudomonadota > Gammaproteobacteria > Burkholderiales > Thiobacillaceae > PFJX01. The sequence goes on from CAMDGQ010000042.1 coordinate 6,904, forward strand.
CGGCAGCCACGAACGCGAAATGGCGCTGTACGAACTGGATGAACCCCGTCTGCACCGCTACATGCCGGCCTGCCTGGGCATTCAGCGCAACGTCCCGGTCGGACGCTGGGCCCTGTTGCTGGAATACCTGTCGGAAGCAGAGGCGGGACATACCTGCCCGCGCGCGGATGCGGCCGACATGGTCACGCTGTTGAACGATCTGGCCGCGATCCATGCCGTCTGGTACCGGCGCGAACCGGAACTGGCCGCCCTGCCCTGGCTGGCGGCGATGCCGGACACGGCCCGCATGCTCGATATGACGCCGCTCTGGCGGGAACTGGCCGACTTCGCCGCGCCCTGGTTCACGGCCTGGTGCGGCGGGGAAATTCGCACCCTGCAGGCCGGTTTCATCGCCAGCCTTGATGACTGGTGGCCGCGCCTGCGCGCCCTGCCGGGCACGCTGATCCACAACGATTTCAACCCGCGCAACCTGGTGATGCGCCGGATCGAAGGACAATCCCGGCTGTGCGCGTTCGACTGGGAACTGGCTTCACAGGGCACGCCGCAACATGACCTCGCCGAACTGCTCTGTTTCACCTGGCGTGACGACATGACGCAAGCGGATCTGGACACGTTGCTTGAGGTCAGCCGAAGCGCCCTCGCCGTCGCCGCCGGCCTGCCGATCGACGCGCGCGAATGGCGCGCCGGTTTCGCCCTGGCGCTGCGCCATCTGCTGATCAACCGCCTCGCCATGTACACCCTGATGCACCGCTTCCGCCCGCTGCCCTACCTGCCGGAAGTCATGCGCAACTGGCTGCGATTGCACAAGTTCGCTTTGCGCCAGGCCTGTCAATGCGTTGAGACAGGTACTGTCGCCCCGGCATAAGCCATGGTCCGGTCCAGCACACCAACATAATCAACGACTTCCGGATTCCTCCCTGGTCGTCACCCCGGTGTGGGGCTATCCGGGGCGGCATGACGGTAGTTTTTTGTGTTTTCCCGCTTTTCAACAAACTGCTGGCGATGCTGGAACGAGAATGCCTGGACCGGCGCGGCCAGCCGCTTGTGGTCAAGTTCGTTGATCATTTCCACCCGATATACCTGCTTGATGATGGCCAGCGACAAGTCTCGCGCCTGTGCCAGCGAAATCCGGTGCAGGTCGCAGGCCGTACCGTTGACGACCATGATCAGCAAATGACCATCGCTCTCCGGGCCGCCGATGCTGATCTTCAAGTTCGAATCCAGCTCAATCATGATGTTCCCTCTCATCGGACCGGGCCGGGCGCCGGTCCGGGTAGTGGCCGCCGAGAAACTCGTGCGCCAGTTTCGCCTTGTTGATCAATGTCGGCATATACCAGTCGAACTCCGGCTTGAATGCCTGGCACAGCGTCATGCCGCGCGACATTTCCAGCCAGTTCAGAAATCCGGTCAGCATTGCCGCCAGTTCTTCGCTGCCTTTCGACGGGTCAATCGCCACTGCCGATTCAGAACTCAACAAGCGTTCGTGTACTTCCCCCATGCTGATTGCCTCCTGCACTCGCGGGGGATGCGGAACCTCCCCAACCAGCCGAATCATTCGCCCAAACCGCTATTAATCTAGGGGGATTACCTAGGCTTAAACAGTCGTATTAGCTTGCTTTTGATGTAGCGAATTCACTACGCGTGGTTTCACATGACTGCCGGCGGCAGAGGATCACTGAACCAGTTGATGCTTGAGCGCGTAGCGCACCAGGCTGGCGTTGTTGTCCGCGCCCAGCTTTTTCATCAAGCGGCGTTTGTGGGTGCTGATCGTGTTGGGACTGAGACAAAGTTCATGCGCAATGTCGTTGATGGATTTACCCGACGCCAGCATGCGGAAGACCTGGAATTCGCGATTGGAGAGCAGTTTGTGAGGCAATTCCATGGTTGCCGGAATGACCTCGCTGGCGAGGACATCGGCGACTGCCGAGGTGATGTATTTGCCGCCCGCCACGACCCGGCGGATCGCCTGCGCCAGTTGTTCCGGCGCGCAGTCCTTGGTCAGATAGCCCGCAGCGCCGACCTTGAGTGCACGCACCGCGAACTGCGCCTCCTTGTGCATGGACAACACCAGAACCGGCAAATGCGGATGTTCGGCGCGTATCCGGCCGATCAGGTCGATGCCGCTCATGCCCGGCATGGAAATATCGACCAGCACCACATCCGGCGAGCATTCGGCAATTTTGTGCAGCGCTTCGATGCCTTCCGCCGCCTCCCCGGCCACGCTCATGTCCGCACTGGTTTCAATGATCCTGCGCAAACCCGCGCGCACGATGGCATGGTCGTCGGTAATCAGGATGCGTATCGGCATGCTCATTGCCCTTCTGGCCGGGCGGCATTTCCCTGCCGATCCATCTGACCGGCCTGGCGTCTTTCACGCAGCGGAATGGAAAACGCCAGTTTGGTGCCGCGCCCGGCGCGGCTGCTGATTTCCATCTCGCCACCCAGCAGCAACGTCCGCTCGCGCATGCCGGCAATGCCGAACGCGCGCGATGCCTTCATCGCCGCTGCCGTCATCCCGACGCCATTGTCCGAGACCTGGAGCAGCAATTTTTCGCCGTCCCTGCTTTTGCTCATGCTCAACTGAATCCTGCCGGCCCCGGCATGGCGAATGATGTTGGTGAGCGATTCCTGAACAATGCGAAAAATCGCCGTCGCGCGTTCGTTGTCGAGCGCGATTTCCCCGTCGCACAGCTTCAGGCCGCACACGATGCCGGTGCGGCGGCTGAATTGCTGCACTTGCCATTCGATGGCCGCGACCAGACCGAGATCGAGCACCGCCGGCCGCAGATCGGAGGCAATTGCGCGCACCGCCTCGATGGTGTCGTCGATCTGCTTGATCAAGGAAATTGCTGTGCGCGAAAGATCCTGTTGCGAATGGTTGATGCTTGAGCCGAGCAGCGCGACCTCGAAGCGCAGCGAGGTCAGTTTCTGGCCAAGTTCGTCATGAATTTCCCGCGCAAGACGCCTGCGTTCATCTTCCCTGACCCGGTCCAGATGCGCCGACAAATCACGCAACTGCTGACGTGACCGGGTCAGCGCGGCTTCCTTTTCCTTCAGCGCGCTGATATCTACCAGCACGGTATGGCATTGCTGACCGTTTGCCCGGCCACGGTCCATGGATGTGCTGACCATGCTGATATGACGCGGCACACCGCCATCGCCACGCAGCATCATCTCGTCCAGCACGCGCTCGTTTGATTGAAGGGCAAGCTGCAAATGCCGCGCAAAATCAGCGTGGCAATCCGCATGCAGCCAACGCTTCAGCGGCTTTCCCAGCAACGCGCCGCGCTCGCAGCCCAGCATGACTGCGCCGGTGAGATTGACTTCCCGCACATAACCCAGCGCGTCCAGGGTCACATAACCCACCGGGGCAAAGTCGTAGAGGTCGGAATAACCATCACGCGCCTCTTCGATTTGCTGCCGCGATTCACGCAATTCCTGGTTCTGTGATTCCAGCTCGATCTGGTGAGTACTCAACTCATGGCGCAGCCGATTCACCGGACACTCCCCCGGCGCTTCCACCGTCGCACAGGGCAATGAATTGATGTACTCGATCAATTCGGCCCTGGTCAGCGAAGCGAGCCGGCGACTGGATGCGGATCGCGATGAATCGGGTTTGCGCATGGCTGGATGACTCGACTGCCTGGAAATCGGGATGCACCCCTTGCGAGTACATGTCCGCTTTCATCGTAGCGTCAATTTCACGCGGCAACAGACAAGTCCTGGTCATGAACCTGCTTCGGCAAACATTCTGTGACGCCATGATTCGATGGCTGTCACTAAAATGAAGATACGAAGATCACATATTCCCGAAGGAACCCGACATGACCTCGCACATCCCCGAGTCCGCTCCCGATTTCGTTTCCGCCCGGATCATCGAGCGACCGGATGGTTTTTTCTGGCTGGACCCGGTAAGCGGCGAGATGTTCGGCCCGTTCGACACGATGGCTCAGGCAGTCGAGGACATGGAATACAACGCCGAAAGCAACTACGAACCGGATGAAACCGTCGAAGAGGCGGAACGCGAACTGGGCCTGGCGAACTGGGTGGATACGGACACCGGCGAACTGGCCGAGGACACGCTGACGCGCATCGAAGACCACTGAACCGACCCGACAGACCAGGGCTGGCGACAAGGTCCAGCCAGCCGTCTGCGTCGATTCGAATGCAGGAGGGCCGCATGGCCGCGATGATCAGACCAGCATCGAATCTCCTCTACGGCGTGCAGGACCGGCCGCCGCTGTGGATCACCTTGCTGCTCGGCGTGCAGCACATCGGCATCATCGCCATCGGTCTGATTTTCCCGGTTGTGGTGGTGCAGGAAATGGGCGGCAGCGTCGCCGACGCGGCGCGCATGGTCAGCATTTCAATGATCGCAGCCGGCATCGGGGTCATCGCGCAAGCCCTGGGGCGCGGGCCGGTGGGCTCCGGCTATCTCTGCCCGCAACTGTGCGGCCCCTCCTTCCTCAGCGCCTCGATTCTGGCGGCGAAGACCGGCGGCCTGTCGCTGGTGTTCGGCATGACGGCGCTGGTCGGGCTGTTCGAGATGGCGTTCTCGCGCCTGGTGCATCGCCTGCGCGTCCTGTTCCCGGCCGAAGTCACCGGCCTGATCGTGATGATGGTCGGCATCAGCGTCACCGGCCTGGCCGTGCGCATGTTCTTCGGCGCCAGGGCGGCGACACCCGATCTACGTCAAGAAGAAATCCTGGTCGCGGTCGTCACGCTGGCCGGCATGATCGGCCTCAACGTGTGGAGCCGGGGCCGCTTGAAGCTGTTCTGCATCCTGATCGGCATGGGCATCGGTTATGGCCTGGCCTGGCTGACCGGCGTGCTGACGCCGGGGCAACTGGCGCGGGTACACGACAGCGTCTGGCTGGCGTCGCCGCTGGTCGGACATCCGGGCTGGTCGTTCGATGCCGCGCTGGCGGTGCCGTTTCTGATCGCCATTTTGTGTTCCACGCTGAAGAGCGTCGGCGACCTGACCACCTGCCAGAAGATCAACGATCCGGAATGGAAACGTCCCGACATGAAGCGGATCGGCAACGGCGTCATGGCCAACTCCTTCGGCGTGATCAGCGCCGGCCTCCTCGGCGGCATGGGGCAATCGGCGTCGTCGGCGAATGTCGGCCTCAGCGTCGCCACCGGCGCCACCAGTCGGGTCATCGCCTATGCCATCGGCGGCCTGCTGTTCGTGCTGGCGTTCTGCCCCAGGCTGGCAACGGTGTTCGCCATCATGCCGGCCCCGGTGATGGGTGCGACGCTGATCTTCGCCCTCAGCTTCATGGTGGTCGCCGGCATCCAGATCATCATGAGCCGCATGCTCGACGCGCGGAAAACCTTCGTCGTCGGCATCTCGATGATCGTCGGCATCGGCGTCGATGTGGCGCCCGAAATCTTCCACACGTTTCCGCACTGGTTGCAGCCGGTGTTCCATTCCTCGCTGTCCGCCGCGACCATCCTGGCCATCCTGCTCAACCTGGTCTTCCGCATCGGCATCGCCAGCAAGGCCGGCATCGAACTGGCCAGCGGTCCACAGTCTTCGGAACAACTGTTCGCCTTCATGCAGCGCCAGGGCGGGTTATGGGGCGCGCGCAAGGAGGTCATTGACAAGGCAGCGGCGGCGGCGGACGAGTTCCTGCAGGCGGCGCGCGAGCATGCCCTGAACCAGACCTCGATACGTCTGGAAACCCGCTTCGACGAATACCGGCTGGAACTGGAGTTCAGCTACCGCGGCCGCGTCATCGAGTTTCCCGCAACCCGTCCCGAACCACGCGAACTGCTGGAAGACCCGGCCGCCATGGACCGCATGGCCGGCTACCTGGTGCGCCGCTACGCCGACAAGGTCAGTGCCAGCCGGCATGGCGAGGACTGCCGGGTGAAGCTGGGGTTCGAACACTGATTCGACAGCAGAAGATCGTAGGATGGGTCAAGCGAAGCGGACCCATCAACGTGCGACGACCGATGGGTCCGCTACGCTTGACCCATCCTACAGTTTCACCATTCACTTCGGCTGCTGCCGCACCGCCAGCAATATTTCATCCTGCTTCAGGCGATAGCCGTCGCCGACCCGGTGGCGGCAGGTGAAATAGTCGCGGATCTCGTCGCTGCGCGAGCGGAAGTTGCGGTCGATCAGCAGGAACAGGGCGATTTCCACCATGTCGTCCAGGTTGTCGGTCCAGATCTCGTTGACGAAGTAGCGCACGTCCACCGCCCGGTCGCCGAAAGTGTGGATCAATTGCCGCCACAGCCCGAGGATATCGACGTCGAAATGGGCGAAGCGGTTGTAGAAATCGGCCAGCTCGCCGATCGGCGACTGCAACACGATGGCCAGGCGGCCATCCGGTTCCAGGTGGGCGCGCATCTTGTCGATCGACGGCATCCAGTCGGCCGTGTCGAGGTAGTACAGGACATGCGAGCAGAGGATGAAATCGAAGCGGCTGCCGCCCAGATCCGCCTCGGACCAGGTCGTGTTGTGCAGCTTGAAATCCGGATAACGGCGGCGCAGGAATTCGATCTGCGCGCTGTTCGGTTCGACGATGGTGGTCTCGCGGAAAGTCTGCGCCAGCGGGATGGTCAGGTCGCCGCTGCCGGCACCGACATCGAGGAAACGCCGACGATGGCGCAGATCGGCGATGACTTCGCCGAGCTTGACCAGTTCGATGCGCTTGTCGGTGGAACATCGGATGAACAGTTCGAGCTGTTTCCGATAAACCTCCGCGTCCTCCATCTCGGGCGGCCGCGCGCGCGCCTCCGCCGCGTCCGACTTCAGCATGCGCGTTACCCCTCCAGGCTGTCGCTGATCGCCATGATGTTGGCGAAGCCGGATATGTCGAGCACTTCGCGCACGGCTTCGGTCGGACTGAGCAGACGGAACTTGCCGCCGCCGAGCTGCCGCAAGGCCGCCAGAAAAACCCGCAGGCCGGCGCTGCTGAGGTATTGCACGCCGGACAAATCCGCCGCGATGCGCGATTCGCCGGCGTCGATGGTGCCGCGCAGCGACGCCTCCAGTTGCGGCGCGGTCATGCCGTCGATGCGGCCGGAAATGGCATAGACCAGCCAGTCACCCTGCTTGCGTGTGTCGATTTGCATGTTCAACTCCCGTCTGCAACCTCGCCGCCGGCTGGGGTCGGCGGAACCGGAAAAGGCGGCGCTTTGTCGACATCCTTGTCCATTTTCAATGATAGGCGATTGTTTCCCGCCTCGGTCACGTACTTCCCGCCACGCACCAGGCGCCTGACCAGATGCAGGCCGAGACCGCCCGGCCGACGCCGATCCAGATCGTCGCCCAGATAGGGAGCGGGCCGCTCCGCCAGCGGATCGAACGGCCGCGCGTCATCGCGAATTTCCAGTTTGATCGCGTCGGCCAGCACCGCCACCCGCACCCGCAGCGTATGTTCGCCGCCATCCGGGAAACCGTAGGCAATGGTGTTGCCGATGATTTCCTCCAGCACCAGATTGAGCCGATGCTCGACCAGCGATGACAGGCCGGCGCGCGCCGCGAGCGCCGCCACCTGCTCGGCGAGACGGGGCAATTCGTCGCGGCTGTTGCGCAATGTCAGATCGAGTTCGGCGCGGGATTCCGGCGCGGCCATGCTCATGGCTTCCTGCGCAGGATGAGCAGCGTGATGTCGTCGAACGGCACGCCCTGCTGGTAAGCATCCAGCGCCGCGACGATGCGCCGCGCCATTTCCGGCGTCGGCAGCGCCGCCGTTTCGGCCAGCAAGCGCTCCAGGCGGTCCGCGCCGAACGGCTCGCCCGCCGGCGACATGGCCTCGCTGACGCCATCGGTATAGAGAAACAGCGTGTCGCCGGGCTGGAGCTGGACATGGCCGGTGTGAAAAACCTGCTCGGCCTGGATGCCGAGGATCGGGTCGCCGAGGCAGCCGAAGACTTCCCGCTCCCCCGTCGCGCGCAGCAGCCAGACTTGCGGGTGGCCGCCGTTGGCGTAATCGAGGCCGCCGCCGGCGATGTCGTAGAACGCCAGGAACACGGTGACGAACATGCAGGCGTCGTTGCCCTGGCACAGCGCGCGGTTGGCCTCGGCCAGCACCTGGGCGGGATCGCCGCCGCGCTGGCAGGCGTCCTTCAGCAGCGTGCGGCTGACCGCCATGAACAGCGCCGCCGGAATGCCCTTGCCGGACACGTCCGCGATCAGCAAGGCCATGCTGTCGTCGGCCAGCGGGAAGAAATCGTAGAAATCGCCGCCGACTTCGCGCGCTTCAAGATTGGCGCCGTGCAGTTCGTATTCGCCGCGTGCCAGACAGGGCGAATCGGCGCCGGGCAACATGGATTCCTGGATGCGGCGGGCGATGCGCACCTCGCTCTCCAGCGCCTCGCGCGCGGCGGCCTCTTCCGCCAGGCGCGTGGTGTGTCGCGCCAGCTCGCCGCCCAGGCGATTGAAGGCCTGCGCCAGTTCGCGCACCTCACCGCTGCCGTTCTCGGGCACCTCGACGGCGAAGTCGCCGCGCCCCAGGCGGATGACGCCATCGCGCAGACGCGCGAGCGGACGCGACACGAAACGCGCCAGCCAGAACGCCAGCAGCACCGCCGCCGCCATCGCCACCGCGCCGGCGGCGAACAGCCCGCCTTTCATGCGCCGGCGCTCGGCCTCCGCGCCGGCCGCCACCTGAGCCGCCATCGTCGCGCGCGCCTGTTGTCCGGCCGCCTCGATCTCGCGCTGCACGGGCAGGAAGAAGTCTTCGATATTGACCACCGCCGCAACGATGAAACGGGTATCCGGCACCTGGCACAGCACCATGTACTTGCGCCGGCCGCGATTGTCGCGGTCGAGGAAGCTGTAGTAGCCGCGCACTTCCGGCTCGTTGAAGGCGCGCGCCACCAGCGCCCACATCTCGGGATAACGCTGCCGCCACTCGGAAAAATTGCGTCCCTCCACATCCGGGTTCGGATGCCAGACCGAGACGCCGTCGCGGTCGAGGACATCGGTATAGCCGGCCACCCGATCCAGCGCGTGGATATCCCGGTTGGCCGCCGCCCGCAATCGCTTGTCTGCGCGCAGCGCGGCGTAGTCCTTCAGTCCGTCGCGGCGGGCGAGCAGCAGCGAAAGTTCGCCGGCAGCGGAACGCGCCACCGAGGCGACGAATTGCTCGCCATTGCGCGACAGGATGTTTTCCGCCAGGCGGTAGTTGGCCTGCGTGATCTCGGACAGCGCGCGATCGGCGCCGTCCAGGTTGCGCCGGGTCAGGTCTTCGAGCGCGAAGTCGGAAATCAGCAACAACCCGCCCACCACGCTGACCACCAGCGTGGAATAGGCGATGACCAGTTTCGTGCGCAGTAACACCGGCTTCCTTCGCGGATGACAACCGTATCCAGCAACTGACCGCTTCCGCTTTGATCATAGAGGGCCGGCATGAAAACGGCGGCCGGCCGTCTATGCTGAAACAGCGCGGGCCATTCATTCCGTGGCGGACAGACGGCCGGCGCGTTCAACCAGGAGGAATCATCGTGAAATCCGCACGCTTCGCGCGCCTGGCATCGCCGCTGGCGATGGCCCTGGCGCTTTCATTTTCCCTGCCCGCGCTGGGCGAAGACTTCACCCCGGTAAGGCTCACAGCGGAGGAAATCCAGCTCAACTCCGATACCAGCCGCCCGGGCAGCATGGGCATGGCGGTTCTGGCCGGAGACATGAGCAAGTCCGGCCTTTACTCCGCCCGCATCCGCATTCCCGCCCAGCTCCGCATCCCGCCGCATGCCCACCCGGAAGATCGGGTCGTGGTGGTGCTGGCGGGAACGCTGCATTTCGGCTTCGGCGACCACTTCGACGCGGCTGCCATGAAGGCCATGACGCCGGGCAGCTTCTTCATTGAGCCGGCCGGGAAGCCGCATTTCGCGTGGACCCAAAGCGATGACGCAATCCTCCAGGTCAGCGGCATCGGCCCCTCCGGCACGGTCTATCTCAACCCGGCCGATGCCGCGCATTGAGCTGGGCAACTCGGAAATCAACGCCATGCGGGCCGGCTCCGAAGCATTCGATAACCGCGCCATCGGCCCGTTCGCAAATTACTGCGACGGCTACGGCCGCCCCGGCGCCGAGGGCCTGGGTTATGTCTGCGTGCTCAAGGTCGCCACCGCGACGGTGGAAAAGACCGACGACGCCCTGCTTGACGGCATCGTCGCGCTCGACCGCGCCGAGGCGGCGGAGGCCTACCTCGGCCAGATCAACATGGAAACCGCGTCCTCCTTCTGCGGCATCGCCGGCCAGGTCTGGGGGCATGACCTGGCCATCGCGGACACGATCGCCGACGGCGGCCAGCGTCCGCTGTTCAGCGTTTCCCAGTACGACGGAAGCGAACTGCCCGTTTACGATGGCAATCCGCTGCTGGACGCGGGCAAGGCGCTGTTCGGCACGGCGGCGCGGCGACATTTCCCGCTCGCGCCCGGCGCGCATGTGATCTGCGCCAACAAGAGCATCACCGCCTATCGCCCCAGGCAGGGTGCGCCGCTGGCGGAAAACGGCCAGGCCTTCGGCGTCTGGTGCTACCTGGCGCTGTCCATCGCGCGCGAGCGCCATCTCGCGGCTGACCTGTTCATCGAGGACGCCGGCATCTGGCTGGCCAACGACGATGAAGCCGCCCTCGCCGCCTGGGTCGGGCGCCATCGCCAACGCGTGGCTGAGAGCATCGTGGCCTGCGGACGCGGCCAGCAGATGCTGTTCGAGCGCACCTATCTGTGCAGCGCGTATAGCCTGATTCCGCCTGGACACCTGGGCATCGCACTGGCCGTGGCGCCCTATCTGGTGCTGGCGCGCAACGCGCTGCCCGGCGGCGACTTCGCCCGCCTGGCCGGGCTTACCCTGGCGGAGTGGGAGCGGCTGGTGGCGCCGCAAGCGGAACCAGAAGCGGCGGAATGAGCCGGCGATACTTGGCGCGCAAGCGCTCTTCGTAGCAGGCCTGGCTGTCCTTGTCGGACGCCTCGCAAGCCGCCAGCGCGACTTCCCAGGAACCGTAGGACGGGTTCGGCAACAGGAACCATTGCCTGCCGAAGCGGGCCAGCCAGGATGGCGCGCCTTCGACGCCGACCAGCCGATCCGGCGGCCGTTGCGCGCGTAACGCATTGACCTCGGCGCGCGGCAGGAAATCGCCCAGATCGTCGCCGAACAGCAGTACCACCTTGTTCGCTCCGGCCAGGAAGCGGCGGCGCGGGGTTTTATCGCCGCCCTCCCAGCCGTCCTGATCGTTGCGGAACAGGAAAACCGCCGGGTCATCGGCGAACGGCAGGCCCACGCGTTTCGCCAGGGCCACCGTCGCGTCGCGCTGCGGGCAGGCCGGATGCGGATAGCTGGCGCGGCGGCCGGCATCCGGACAGGCCCGGTTGGTGACGTAGAAGATGCGGTAGCCCTGCGCCCGCGCGGCGTGCAGGAAAGCCAGCGCACCGGGGACCGGATCGGCCGGAGCGACATCCATAGTGGAGCTTGCCACCCACGTATCCCAGGCCGCTTCAGTATGCCGCTGACCGTTGCCGATCAGCCCGGCGGCATAGCGGGAGGTATTCAGTACCGTCTCGTCCAGGTCCAGGATGATCGCGGGTGGCGCATCCGGCGCAGCTTCAGATGCGTCCGTATCGATCAGCGCGGAGTCGAAATTCCTCGCCTCGGCCAGCGCCCGCGTCGCCACGCCATAGACCTGAGCCGTCGAAAAGGCGTATTCGTGCGCGGTCTGCATCCAGAGCGTGGCGTTGAGGTTCTCCCGGCTGTCGAGGCTGTCGGCGGACACAAGCGGAACCATGCCCAGCATGACCAGCACGCAACCGACGAAGAATCCGGCCATGCCGCGCCACCCTGACGATGAAGCCTGCGTTCCACCTTCCCCCCGGATTTCGCTGCGCTGCATCCGGGCTACAACTGCCGCTTCAGTCCGCGTAGCCCGGATGTAGCGAATGCGTAATCCGGGGCCTTTGGCTTGAACACGGGTCTCGGCCTGGGCTTGCGGGCCACCTTCCTCCCGGATTCCGCTTTGCTGCATCCGGGCTACAACGGCTGTATCAGGATTCATAGCGTCAGCCCGGTGAAACGAAATTCGCGGCCGTCAAACAAACCCAGATCGCTCAGCTTGAGTTCCGGGATTACCAGCAGGGCCATGAACGACAGGGTCATGAACGGCGCCCTTAGCGGCGAGCCGAGTTCGCCGGCACGGCGGGTCAGTTCGGTGTAGCGCGCTGCGACGGCGTCGCCGTCCTGATCGCTCATCAGACCGGCCACCGGCAGCGGCAGGCTCTCCACCGCGCCGCCGTCGGCGACTGCGATACCGCCGCCGCTGTCGATCAACGCATTGACCGCCCGGCACAGCGATTCCGCGTCCGCGCCGACCGCCACCAGGTTGTGCGAATCGTGTGCCACGCTGGAGGCCAGCGCGCCCCGGCGCAGCCCGAAACCGCGCACGAAGGCCAGCGCCGGCGGTGCTGGCCGGTAGCGGTTGAGCACCAGCAAATAGAGCACATCGCGCTCCGGATCGGAGACGATGCGACCGTCTTCCACCCTCGGCGCCAGCAACGCCTCGCGTGTCAGCAGTTCGCCGTCGCGCACGTCGATCACCCGCAGGCGTTCGCCAACGGCGGGCACGTCGAGGTCGGCCGGCGTGATCTTTCTGGCCTGGAAGTGGTTGATCAAACGGATCGGCGCCCGCTCGATCAGGCTGCGTCCCGCCTCGGCGACCAGACCGCCATTTACCCAGGTACGCAGCGGCCGGAAATCGCGCAGGTCCGCCACTTCCGCCGCGTCCATCGGATCGCCCACGCGCAGCAGGCCGACCGGCAGGCGGTAGTGCAGCACCGGGTTCAGGCAGGCGCAGCGCAGCACATCGAATACGTCATGTCCGGCCGCCGCCGCCCGCGCCGCCATGCGGTCGATATGGCCGCGCGCCAGATCGTCGGGATGCTTGTCGTCGCTGCAGAACATCACCTTGTCCGGATGGTCGCGGATAAGCGGTTCCAGCGTATCGAAGTTGCGCGCCGCCGAACCTTCCCGGATCAGGATGTGCATGCCGCCGGCGATCTTGTCGCGCGCCTCCGCCAGGCTGACGCATTCGTGGTCGCTGCTGATGCCGGCCTCGGCATAGCGCCGCGCCCGCTCGCCGGTCAAGCCGGGCGCATGCCCGTCCACCGGCAGGCCGAGGCTTTGCGCCAGCGCGATCCTGGCCATGGCGGCGGCATCGCGCGCCAGCACGCCGGGGAAGTTCATCATTTCGGAAAGGTAAAGCAGGCCATCCTCGCGCAGGAGGATGGCGATTTCATCCAGATCCAGGCTGGCGCCTGCGGTCTCGAACGGCGTCGCCGGCACGCACGAGGGCGCGCCGAAGAACATCTTGAACGGCACCTGGCGGCTGTTCTCCAGCATGTAGCGCACGCCCGCCAGCCCCAGCACGTTGGCAATCTCGTGCGGATCGGAGACTGTGGCCACGGTGCCGTGGCGGACGGCCAGACGGGCAAATTCGGACGGCGCCAGCATCGAGCTTTCAATATGCACATGCGCATCGATGAAGCCGGGGATCAGGTAACCCAGGCCGGGCAACTCCGGCCCGGTCGCGTCAACAACGGTGATCACCCCGTCGCGCCATACCACCTGACCGGAGGCGATACGGCGTTGCAGGACATCGACGATGTTGGCGTTGAGGGATCCGGAATTCGGCTGCATCTGGGTTTGCGGTGACAAGAGACGTGGCATTTGCACTCCGTCTGGAAGCGGAGCGCCGGCCTCATTGGCTTCAGGATAGTACATCCGCCACGAGTCCCTTCAGCAGCCCGCTCGGCCGCACGGGCGAGCGGGGATGTCATGAAATCTTTACAGACAAAGCACGGTTCAACGACTGCCCCGAACATTCCCCCGAACCTACGCTTGATAAGGGAGCGGGACCAACACAAGGATGACCGGCCGGAGCACGCTCCGGTTTGGCCTGAACTCGGGCACTAAACATGGCTGACATGCGCGAAATGAGGAGCGGCAAACAAGCGGTCTGCAATCCGCTGGGAATTTCAGCGCGAAGCGATTGCTTCGGCGGCGCGCGGGCGGATTATCCCGGGCCGGTATCCCTACTGGAGCGCGGCTTGCTCAAGGCGATGCTGCGCGCGCTCGGCAATCCGCCGGTGGCGCTGGTGCCGTGGCGGGGCGAGCCGATCCTCAACGCGCGTGGTGAAGCAAGGGTCCGCATTCATCTGCGTGATCGCGGTGCGCTGTTCCTGTTGGCGCTCGACCCCGAGTTTCAGTTCGGCGAGCTGTACAGCAACGGACGCCTGGAAGTAGAAGGCGATCTGGTCCGGCTGATCGAGGCGATCTTCGCCGCACAGGGAATCAGGCAGGGCATGCGCGCCAGGCTGCTCAGTCTGGTGCATGCGCCGCGATCCAATCTTCTCGGGCAGTCAACCCGCAACATCCACCACCACTACGACCTCGGCAACGATTTCTATCGCCTGTGGCTGGATCGGCAGTTGCTCTACACCTGCGCCTATTTCCCGCAACCCTCGCTCGGCCTGGAAGAAGCCCAGATCGCGAAGATGGACATGATTTGCCGCAAACTACATCTGCAACCCGGCGAAAGCGTGGTCGAGGCCGGTTGCGGCTGGGGCGCGCTGGCGCTGCACATGGCACGCAACTTCGGCGTGCGGGTAATCGCCTACAACCTCTCCCGCGCTCAGGTCGCCTACGCCCGGCAACGCGCCCGCGAAGAAGGGCTGGACAGTCGGGTCAGCTTCGTCGAGGCCGACTACCGGGCGATCCGGGGCGAGTACGACGTGCTTGTCTCGGTCGGCATGCTTGAACACGTCGGACGGCACCATTTCAAGGAATTCGCGGCGCTGATCGACCGCTGTCTCGGTCGGCATGGGCGCGGCTTCATCCACGCCATCGGTGCCGACTATGCCGGACCGTTGAACCCCTGGATCGAACAACGCATCTTTCCCGGCGCCTACCCGCCTACCCTGCGCGAAATGATGGCGGTGCTGGAGCCCGCCGGCATGTCGGTGCTTGATGTGGAAAACCTGCGTCTGCACTACGCCAGGACGCTGGAACACTGGCTGGACCGCTTCGAAGCGTCGCGCGAAATTGTCGAAGCGATGTTCGGGCCGACCTTCATGCGCGCCTGGCGTCTCTATCTGGCCGGATCGCTGGCGGCCTTCCGCAGCGGCCGATTGCAGCTGTTCCAGGTGTTGTTCCAGCGCAATGGCGACAACGACATCGCCTGGAGCCGCGCCCATCTTTATGCCGACAAGGAGTCGCCATGCAACATGCCGAAGTTCTGATCATCGGCGGCGGCCCGGCCGGGTCGAGTTGCGCCTGGGCCCTGCGCCGCGCCGGCATCAATGTCGCCGTACTCGACCAGGCGCGGTTTCCGAGGGACAAGGTCTGCGCCGGCTGGATCACGCCGGCAGTGCTGGAGTCGCTGCGGATCGACGTGGATGACTATGCGCGCGAACTGGGCATTCAGGCGATTCGCGGCTTCCGCGTCGGCCTGATGAATGCGGCCGGCAATATCGGCAAGGCGGTGGATATTCGCTACCACGCGACGGTCAGCTACGGCATCCGGCGCAGCGAGTTCGACGACTATCTGTTGCGGCGCTCGGGCGCGCGCCTGTACAGCGGCGAGCCCGCGCGTTCACTGCGGCGCGAGGGGCGGGAATGGCGGATCAACGACATCTACGCCGCGCCGATGCTGGTCGGCGCCGGCGGCCACGCCTGCCCGGTGGCGCGCCTGCTCGGCGCGCATCCCGGCCGCGAACCTGCGGTGGTGGCGAAGGAAATCGAATTTCTGCTGCCGGAAGCCGCGCGCGCGACCTGCAAGATCTATGGCCAGCGGCCGGAGCTCTATTTCTGCCGCGATCTCGCCGGCTACGGCTGGTGCATCCGCAAGGGCGATTACCTGAATATCGGCCTCGGGCGCGACGATCGCTGGGAACTGACGAAACATGTCGAAGGTTTTCTCGCCTACCTGCGTCGAGAGCGCGGCGTACCTCAACCGCCCGGACACCTCAACGGCCATGCCTATCTGCTGCATGGCCGCGGACATCGCAACCTGCTCGACGAGGGCGTCCTGCTGATCGGCGACGCCGCCGGCCTGGCCAGTCCGCAAAGCGGCGAAGGCATCCGAGCCGGGATCGAATCCGGCCTGCTCGCGGCGCAAACGATCATCGAGGCACGCGGCGAGTATTCCAGACAGCGCTTGCAGCCCTATCTTGATCGCCTGCAGGACCGTCTGGGGCGCGGCAATTCATTGAACGACGCCCTCCCGATCTGGGCGCGGATCGTGTTTGCGCGCGCGCTGTTCAGACTGCCCAGACTGGTGCGCCAGATGGTGCTCGACAAGGGCTTCCTGCATTCGGGCCAGCCTGCCCTGACAGCCATGCAGGCGGGTTAGCAGCCTGTCGGACTGTCGAATCGTCGGCTGCAAACAGGCCGCGACTGCGTCGACCTTCCATGCCGGGCCTGGCCTATGCTGAAAGTAGCCGGCAAGGCGCGGCCTCGCGGGGTTTCATGCACACGAACCAACGCCCGCGCCAACTTTGCCAGCCTGCGGCAATTGCAACTCGTTAATGGAGGCAGCCATGTTCAAGAACATTCTGGTACCCCTTGATGGCGGCGAGTTATCGAACAACGCGGTCAAACAGGCCTGCGCCTTCGCCCGGTCAGTAGGCGCGCGGCTGATCTTCTACTACGCCAGGCCGGGCTACTTTCCCGCCTTCATCTCGGGTGAGCCGGTCCTTGGCGATGTCGGCCTGGACGAAGCGATGCATGCTGCGATCGACCAGCAAGCTACAGCCCTGCTGCGGAATGCGGCCAATGCGGCAAGCGACGCCGGTATCGAATGCGAAACGCTGAGCAACGAATCCGACCCGCCACATGCCGGCATCATCGCAGCAGCCGAAAGCAGGCACTGCGACCTGATTTTCATGGCCTCGCACGGCCGCCACGGCGCCAGTGCCCTGCTGCTCGGCTCGGAAACCCAGAAGGTGCTCACCCACTGCAAAATTCCGGTTCTGGTCTATCGCTGATCCGCGACTGCGGGACATCTGCCTGCTCCTTGCCAGACACATGCGTCTGGTGGCGACGCCCCGCCACTTGCACGCTGAACGCCGGAACGGGCAGTCCTTGACGCGATTGGGCGCGGCTCAGGCCGGTTGACCGGCAAAGTGTGCGAGGCCATAGTCACAGCCATTGTTCGGCTCGCTTCCAATGGCTCGGTCCTGCAACCCGTTTCCCGCATCCAGCGTGCTTCCGCTGCGGCAAGAAAGGCAAGAAACATGTCCCATATTCAGTCGCTCCTGATCACCGGCCTCTTCCTGATACCGACTCTCGCAGCCGCAGAGTCGGCCCTGGATGGAACCTGGGACGTTACCTTTTCCACCCGCGACACCGAGACTCGCCAGGCTATTGTCGTGATCACCGGCGCTGAAGGCACCTGGACCACCATTGCGCAACACCGGAAGGAGAGGAACGATCCATGCGTTGGCCGCTCCTTTCCGCTGACTGTTGCGGTCGCCGATCAGAAGCAGGTCGTCCTTGAAGTCGCCTTCGCGAAAGTCATCGCTGGCTGCAAGGATCGAACAGTCACGGGTCAGCTTGAAAGCGCCGGGGTGGTTGTAGGGAAACTGGAGAATGGGAAGCCTCTCCGTATGTTGAAGAAACAGGCGCCATGAAAGACGCCTGATCGCGCAATGGCCGGCTCCGGGCAATGGAGGGAAGGGTCCATAGCCAAAGAAATCGGTATTTATTTCAGGGCAGGTAAATCAAACCCGAAACTGACCGATTCAACCTTGAAGCGGCAGTTGAACCCGTCTGAAGGCGGGTGGAGAAGCGGTAGCAGGGTCGTGCGCGACAGCGCTTACGACTCCGGCATACCACCTTGCGGGTGCGCGACAACGTAGCATAGCGGGGACCGGTCCAAAGCCGGCCGTACAAGCCCTGGAGTGGCGCTTGGATCTGTCGGAAACGGATCAGTACGGTCTTTGCGCGAAACCCTTGCCACAAATGCCTTACACCCACTCATTTGCACAGGCCGGCGCCTATCCAGACTTGCCGGACGCCTTGCTTTCCCAGCGGACGGGGATGCCTTTCGCAAAAACAGAGAACAGAGAGCGGAAAGACCGCCGAAACCAGGATTTCCGGGCCGAAGCCGCCCTTCGCACAAATCCGGGAACCCGCGCCAGCACTGGCGTTTCGGCAGAAAACAATAAAGCCAGCGCAGGCTGGCTTCTGGAAAGTGGTGGTGCTGGGTTTACTCCGAACTACTCGCTCTTAGGGCAAATGAGTACATCTGCGGAAAGATGAGGCTCCTACTGGGCGGCGTAAGCTTGCCGCCGTTGTTGCACTCTCTATTACCCTTTCCGCCCCTGTTCACGGAACGTGAACATCAGGAAAAATGTACAACGCGGTTGCGAGAAGCCCCGCCGTTAGCCACGGAATACCTCGGCACGATGAAATTCCAGATACTGCTGATGCCGTAAATCAAGGAGACGGCGGTTGATGGACAGCTTCCTGCCGATGTGCAGTTGAAATGCGGACTGGCCTTCGATGTCCTTGGATAGCAGGATCTTTCCCTGGGCATCGAATGAGATGTACCCGGCATCAAATGCTGCATCAATATTGGGCGCGAGCAGCAGGCCATTGAACTGGTCGAGTCGCTCGATATTGGTCGAACGCGACCACGGTTTGATGTGGGAGGCCTTCAGCAGCTGGACGCAGTTCACACCGGTGACGGCACAAACCTTCCAGTACGAAATGAGTCGATCCCGGAACACCCCTTGTCCTACGCGGCTCTGAATCAGTGTTTGCCGTTCCGTTTCGGGCAAGTCGCTGAACGTCTGGATCGCCTCCATGATGTCCGTGGCGGCATCGGTTGGTTCAGGTGCTTGTGGCGGGAAGTCATCCATCGTTTCCGGTGTGACGACAAACCAACTGTCATACCCATCTTTTCCAACACTATCGTTCGCCTGGGTGTCCTTCAGCCCGAGCCCGGCCAAGGCGAAAACGGTGTGCATGTAGGCGCCCATGCCAACAGTGGTCAGCACACGATAAATCTTTCCATCGGGATTCTCGATGGCGATCCGCATGGCATTCCCGCCGCCCTCAATTCCGTAAGACGAGACAATCTCCGTTACGGCCGAATCGAAGCCTGGGAATGGTGAGTCAATGACATACCTGGACTGGATCATGAGTTTTTCCGGAGGAAAAAGCGGTTGCGAAGGGGGCGTCGTCAGGAATTGATAGAACGCGGCTCGCCAAGTTGAATGGCAATACCCAAAGCCGCAGGCCAGCTGTTTTCGGGAATTCGAAGACCGGTAACGGCTGATTGAAGCTGTCCGTCCTCGGGTAAATCAGTACGACGTCGCCCCTGCAGTCCAGGTAACTCTGGCCGTAAGCCTGCAACTGGTAGAAGTCGGCCTGGGCCAATCCATACTTGTCGGTGCCGTTTTCTTAGTGGTGCTCATGGCGGCCGCTTTCGCTTACACACCCGCCCCTGCAGGGAGCGCGGTGCGTTTTCGGGGTGGTGGGTGATGGCATTTTCCGATCCTGTTCTTTGTTGGCTACCTGACTTCCGGTTCCCAATAGGTTTTCCTATCTCCCTTGTCCTGCAGGAGTAGGCGATAGAAGTCTTTGATTCTTCGAGCACGAAGCGGTCTATCTCCCTGGCCTATCGCCCGCATCGTGCGGATATCACCTCGAATGTCCGATAGCGCCCTCATCGTGCCAAGCGGTAGCGCCGCCAGCGGTTTTCGCCCTCGAATTGCACTTCGCATTTCTCGACCAGGGTGTCCAGCGTCCGCTTGACGAGCTTCGGATGAATCTCGCCGCCGATGCGCTGGCGGATGTCTCCGATGGCGGATTTCGGGTAGCTGCCCAGGTCTTCCAGAATGAGGGCGGCGAGGCGGTGAGGTTCGATTCGTTTCAGAGTGGTGCCGCCGGCAAAGTTGAGGTCGCGCAGCAATGCTGGGTCGACGAAATAACGCGTGGCCTGGGTTCGGCCCGCGCACTTGACGATGCTCCAGTCCAATAGTCTGGTCAGCCAGGGTTGCAGCGCTTCCACCGGGGACAATTCCAGCACGACGGCCAGTTCACGCGCAGTTAGCGCATCGTGTTGTGCCAGCAGGCCCAGTGCGATGCGTTCACGCTGAGTGAGCTGGTAGGTCTGATCGGCCTTGGCGATGAAGTCGATGACCTCGGGCTTGAGGATGCGGCGGCGGACCGTGACCTGAACGCGGTCGTGGGTTTCGATCAACTCCGGCGCCGGGCGCCCCTGCGACAGGAGGACTTCGAAGATTTTGTCGAAGCCGCTGCCTTCGCGCTCCATCAGTTTGAGGTCGTGGAACAGGCGGGCGAGGTGCTCGTTGCGCCGCACGGTGGTGTGCAGCACATTCTGCGGCGTGACGCCCAGGGGCAGAGGACCGGGATTGACCACTTCTAGCCGATCTGGATACAGGTTGAGGAAGATGTCGCCGCGCTGGGTGTAGGGGCGATGCACCAGGGCGTTGACCAGCAGCTCACGCACCACGACTTCGTCGAAGGCGGGAACGTGCTGGCGATAGAGGCCATTCGGCAATTCGTAGCGTTCACGGAAATCGGGCACTTCCTGCCAGACGGACTCGATCAATTCCATCGGGCTGGCGGTCTGGTCGTCCCACACCAGTTTGTTGACCTTCTGGTCGTGCTCGTCGAATTTGATGAATTGGATGACTGGCGCGGTGGCTAGTTGCGCCCGATGCCGCTGTTGCCCCAGGCAGAGGATGCCGAGGTGGGTCAGGTGCGGCCCGTGTGCCAGTTGATAGTGGTCGAGCAGTTCGTCGGTGGTTTTCTCTTTGACCGATGGTTTTACGCTGTCGGATGCCCGCAGCGCATTGACCAGTTTTTCCAGCTTGGCGGGATCAACCGCATCGCGGGCAACGTGCAAGGTGGTTTGCGTCTCCCACGGCAGCGCGGAGCGTTCCCCCGCCAGGCGCAGGACATCATCGCCGGTGATGGGTTTGCTCTGGTCGGCGATGCGCAGGTAGTAACGGCCATCGGTGGTCGATGCAACGGCCAGGGAGCGCGGGATTGCGAGCTCGATGTATTGACCACCGTTGGCTGCGGTGACGATATCCGGCAGGACGATCACGTTGACGGTGCGCTCGGCGAGCTTGCGCCGAATCGTGTCGGGCAGGTCGGCCGGGATGCGCTGTTCTGCCACCGGCAGGTTCTGCCTATCTTCGACGCCGAGCAACAGACGACCACCCGTTGCGTTCGCGAAGGCGATGCAGTCCTTGGCCAATTCGTTCCAGTCGGCTGTCTTGCCGATCACCGACCGCAAGGACTTCTTGTCGAGCAGTTGCCCCTCTTGGCTCATATCTCCCTATTCCCTCAATCCAAAATGATCAGGAATTCTGTTGTCTTGACCATCGGCACCAACAAGCCCTTCGAACGCTGAATCTCAACCAACCCATAGCTCGCCATGGTCTTCAGCGTGCGTGACAGGTTCGACGGCTTCCGCCCGGTCAATTCTGCCAGCGCAGCAAGCGACCCTGGCTTGGATTCCCGAATCGTTCGCAACAGCGCCCGGTTGTCATCCGAGAGCACAGCAGCAAGAGAACTGGTCGAGGGAAACCACACCGTGGGCTCCCCCCGGCGGGGTTGGCACTTCCCATCCGCAATCTCCCGCTCACGCTCTTGAAGCTTATCCGGGTCCATCACACCTACAATGCAGCGACTCATCTTGCTTGAATTCTCATTCGGGCCAACAAGAAGCCTTAACCTTATCAGTTGTTCATAATTTTCGGCACCCCGAGCAAGAGCTTGGCTTTTTGATCACCCAGCGCATTCATGAGGGCGTCTGGGAAGCACAGATGCGGATGGTTGCCGAAATCGGGGCTGATCGTGCTGTGTCGCCTCTGCCCGAGCAAGCCTCCATTCATACTCGCGGCCGGGAAACCGCATGAATACGGGATGTAGGGCACCCTTCGCAGAAACAGAGAACAGAAAGCGGGAAAACCACCGAAATCAGGTTATTGCGTCGTTGTCGGCTTTCGCAGGAATCCGGGAACCTGCGCCAACACTGGCGTTTCGGGCAGACGTGAAAAAGGCCAGAGCAACGTCTGGCCTTGAATGAGTGGTGGAGAGGATGAGGATCGAACTCACGACCTCCGCATTGCGAACGCGGCGCTCTCCCAGCTGAGCTACCCCCCCACTTGTCCTAGCCCTTACCATTCAAACACTTCGGTTTAAGGAAAAAGGTTCGCTGTCTTTCAACAGCCGTTAAATCTTAGCATGAGTGTGAATGGATAGTGAGCGGAAATTCCCCGCCAGCCCAGCAACAGCAAGGCTTCTTGGCTGTCATCTGTGAAAACAAGGTTGCTAGGCAGGCAGAGGCGGTTCTTACGTCTCTGCGTTTTCCCTGCGACGCACGCTACGCCAACTCCTCAATGTCATAAATCCGCCGATGCTCGCGAATCGCGTAGCGGTCGGTCATGCCAGCGATGTAGTCGCAGACGGCGCGGTGCGGATCTTGATCTGCGCGGGCGTGGTGTTCCGGTGGCATCAGGCGCGGTTCGGCGCTGAAAGCGGTGAACAGGTCGCGCAGCAGGCGTTGCGCTTTTTCGCTCATGCGCACGACTTTGTAGTGGCGATACAGGTTCTGGAACAGGAAGCGCTTGAGTTCGCGGTGTTGCTGCAACATGCCTTCGCTGAATGCGGCCAGTGGTGGGCATTGGCGTACGTCGTCCAGACTTTGCGGGGCGTGTTGGGCGATGTTGGCGCGGGTCTGTTCCAGCATGTCGACGACCAGCGTGTTGATCATGCGGCGCACGGTTTCGTGGATCAGGCGGCGGTCGTTGAGATCGGGGTAGAGATTGCGCACGATGTCGAGGTGGCGGGCGAAGATTTCCACCTGTTCCAGTTGCGCTACCGTGATCAGGCCGGAGCGAAGGCCGTCATCGACGTCGTGGTTGTTGTAGGCGATTTCGTCGGCCAGGTTGGTGATCTGCGCTTCCAGCGACGGTTGCCGGTTTGCCAGGAAACGCTGGCCGACGTCGCCGAGTTTTTCTGCGTTCTTCAGCGAGCAGTGTTTGAGAATGCCTTCGCGCGATTCAAATGTGAGGTTGAGACCTTCGAATTCGGCATATTTCTGTTCCAGTTCGTCGACTACGCGCAGCGATTGCAGGTTGTGCTCGAAGCCGCCGTTCTCTTTCATGCAGGCATTGAGCACGTCCTGGCCGACGTGGCCAAACGGCGTATGGCCGAGGTCGTGCGCCAGCGCCAGGGTTTCCGTCAGGTCTTCGTCCAGGCCGAGCATGCGCGCCAGCGTGCGGCCGATCTGGGCGACTTCCAGACTGTGCGTGAGGCGGGTGCGGAACAAATCGCCTTCGTGGTTAATGAACACCTGCGTTTTGTATTCCAAGCGGCGGAAGGCGGTGGAATGCACGATGCGGTCGCGGTCGCGCTGGAATTCGGAACGCGGCGCGGCGGCCGGTTCCGGATGGCGACGGCCTTGCGATTCGGCGGAACGGGCGGCATAGGGAGCAAGTTCAGACATGGTTACCTCTCGGTGCGACACCGACGGGCGATGTCCTGTTCAAAGCGATGGATTTCTGTTTCCGGCACATTTTTGCCGGCGGCGATTTCAGCAAACCGCATGACGGTGGCTTCAACTTCCTGGCAGATGTTGGCGGCGCCGCTGACGCCCCATTTGCGGCCGAGCGCGGCGAGTTCGGCGGGCGCAGGCGCCAGCGGCGTCAGATCGAACAGCAACACATGTTCGCGCCTCGCGCCGGTGTCCGGCAGCAGATCGAAGGCAGGCGACAAGCGATAACCGCCGGCATCGGCCAGCAGCCAGAAATTCTTCAGGTGATCGTCGGTGTTGCCGAGCAGCGCGTTGAACACCATCTGCCGGTACATCTGTGGCACGTCATGTTCCGGGTTTGCGCCGTACTGTCGCAAGGCGGCGATCAGGTCGAGATAGCGCAGCACGTAATAGCCGCCGGCTTGCAACAGGGCGCGGAAGCTGAGCATGTGATGGCGGCCACCTTGCGCGGTCAGGTCGAAACGCTTGACCAGCAATGCGCGGCGCGAAGCGGTGAGTTCGACCAGCCGGAAATCCGGCACTTCAAGGTCGGCCAGTCGCGCCAGTTCCAGGCTGGTGGCTTCCAGGCCGACCATGTCGACGTCGTCGCGCCGGCTGGGGAGTTTGGCGATCCATTGGCCTTCAGCGTCCTGCACCAGCACTTTCGGCCGTGCGCCGCCGGGCGAACTGCCGGCAGCCAGCAGGCTGCGCGTGCCGGGGTCGATGGTGTCGATGGCGGCACTGCCGTCCTTTTCCAGCCGTTGTGCGGCATCGAGCAGGGTATCGAGTTCGAGCAGCCCGGCGGCGTGGGCTTCCGTGCTGGGCGGCGAGCCGGGCGCGTGGAAGCTCAAGGCGCCCAGACCTTGCCCGGCCAAAACCTGCATCAGATGCGGTTCCGACTGGCGACCGCGCGGCAGGCCATGGCGCAGGATCAGCAAGCGCCGGCCCCAGTCGTCGGGCAGGGCGTCTTCCAGCGCCATCAGCGGGGTATTGAGCTGCGCGCCGGAAAAATCGCCCGGCTGCAAGGGCAGCCCGGCCGGGTCGAGCGGAAAGGCGCGCGCATCGGCCAGGTATTCCGGCGTGTAGCGCAGGGCGCTGGCGTAGCGGCCCTGCTGGTCGGCATTGCCGAAGACCAGTTCGGCAGCGCGCAGTTTTTCGCCTGAAACCAACGTTAACCAGAGATCAAGGCGGATCATGCGGCTTTTCTTCTGGCGCGCTGGCGGACCGGCTTATCCGCCTGCGCAGCTGTGTCGAACAGGCTGTAGCGCGGTGCGAGCAGGGCTTCCGCGTCGGCGATGCGGCCCAGCAGCGTCAACGCGGTCAGCCAGTGGCCGATCTGCGCCGTGGCGTCGCCCTGTTCCATGCGGCGCAAGGTGGGTACGGAAACGCCGATACGCGCCGCGAAACGGGTTTGCGATTCGTTGCGCGCAACGCGTTCGGCGCGCAGGCGGTCACCGAGTTGTTGCAGGACGGACTGAATATTTTCAGAAAACATGGTTTCCATTATGTTGAAAAAATGCCATTAATGGAAACGTTGTTTTCCTATTACTACGGCTTTCCGACCGCTTCGGTCAATGTTGCGCGCAAAGCGTTCGGGTTGTACTCGCCCGTGACATAGGCGTCGCCCAATTGCCTGAACAGCACGAAGCGGATGCGGCCGGCTTCCACTTTCTTGTCCACGCCCATGTAATCCATGTAGGCGTCATAACCCAGGTCGGGCGCGACCACAGGCAAGC
>CAMDGQ010000043.1 GCA_945897955.1 Tepidiphilus sp. J10
CAGGACAAGTTGCGTGACCGCAGGCTGTCCAGCCCGGTGGCGGTGGCCGAGCGTTTCGTCGCGCTGGGCGATTACCAGGGTCAAATCCACCTGATCAATGCCGAGGATGGCGCTTTTGCCGCTCGCGTCGCCACCGATGGCAGCCCGATCATTGGCGTCATGATCCCGCTCAAGTCCGGCCTCGTCGTCCAGACCGCCAACGGCGGTGTGTACGCGCTGAAAATCCAGTAGCAGCCTGATGCCGCAAACTATGCAGCACGTTGATCTCGCCATTGTCGGCGGCGGCCCGGTCGGCGCTGCGTTGGCGGCCGGGTTGGCCGATTCCGGCATGGCGGTTGCGGTCCTGGAAGCGCAGGCCGTGCCGCAAGGGGGGCAGCCCGCAACGCGTGATCCGCGTGCGCTCGCGTTGTCACAGGGTGCGCATCTGATCCTGCAGCGACTGGGTGCCTGGGATGCTCTGGCGAGCCGCGCCACCCCCATTGAAAGCATTCATGTTTCACAGCGCGGCGGTCTCGGGCGCGCCGTGTTGACCGCGCACGATGTCGGTGCGCCGGCGCTGGGCTATGTCGCGGAATACGGCGATCTGCATGCCGCGCTGATGGAGCGCATGGCAGCCAGCGGTGCGACCTTGCTGACCGGCGCGCGGGTCACCGCTGTGCGGGCGACGGCCGGCTACGGCATGCTGACTTACCAGCATGCTGGCGCCGAGCACATGCTTACCGCCGCGCTGGTGGTGCTGTCGGAAGGCGGCAAGAGCCTGCCGGCGGCAATGCGCCAGGAGAAGGACTACGGTCAGTCCGCCGTGGTATGCACGGTGCAAACCGAACAGGCCCACGCCAGCCGCGCCTATGAGCGGTTCACGCCGGATGGCCCGATTGCGCTGCTGCCGTTGGGTGATCAATACGCATTGGTGTGGACGACGCCGAATGCCCAGCTCGAAGCCCGTCTGGCGCTGTCGGATGCCGATTTCCTGGCCAGCTTGCAGACCGCCTTCGGCGACCGCCAGGGTCGTTTTCTCGCCGCCAGTCGCCGCGCCACATACCCGCTCAAGCTGGCGCTGGCGGCGGCCTCGCCGGCTTCCCGCATCCTGCGCATCGGCAATGCCGCGCACACCCTGCACCCGGTCGCCGGGCAAGGCTTTAACCTGGGCGTGCGCGATGCCTGGAAACTGGCCGAGGCCATCCTCGCCACACCGCGCGAGCGTCTGGGTGACGCCGCGTTCACGCGGCGATTCGAGCAGGCCCGCCACTTCGACATCGCCGGCGGCAGCCTGATGACCGACATCCTGGTCGAAGCGTTCTCGAACGATCGGTTTCTGCTCAAGCACGCGCGCGGCGCGGCACTGCTCATGCTCGATCTGATGCCGCCGCTGAAAACGCTGTTCGCGCGCAAGATGATGTTCGGCGCCCAGGCCTGGTAGACGTCAAGGATCAAACACGGTTGGTGAAGTGGTACTCCGGCGGCAGGCCCAGCGTATCCGCCCAGATGTTCCTGGCCCAGCCACGCATCATTTCAAATTCGGTTTCGCTTTCCCGCTCGGACACGCCACTGCCTGCCTGCACTTCCATGCTGTTGTCGGCTGCCTGGTAGCGGAATACGGTGGCGACGTGGAACGCGGTACGGTCGCTGCCGGCCGAGTAGCAGGTGCTGGTGACGACCGGGGCGGGATCGGGTTGGCGGCCGTTGAACAACTCGACCAGTGCAGAAGCGCACAGCTTGCCGCTGTTGTTGGCCAATGCGCCTGCCTTCGACAGGTTGGACAGGATCGAGTCGCCCAGGATGTGGACGTTGGCTATTTCGGTCGATTCCAGCGTGCGGTAATCGACCGGGCACCAGGCGCCGTTGTCGCCGGTTCTCGCGCCGACCTGGCCGGTGATGGCGGCGGCGCGCATCGGCGGAATCAGGTTGATGACGTCGCCGGCCACATCCTCGAACTCGGTGCTGATCTTCTTCGCCCCGGCATCGAGTGAACTTGCCTGGTTGTTCGGCCGGTAGTCGATCATGCTGTTGTCGGTACCGAAACCGTAATGCTTCTTCCAGGCGGCGGTGAACAGGGCCTTCTTCGAGATGATGTCCTCGTTGGCGTCGAGAAGAATGATCTTGCAGCGCGGTTTCGCCCGCTTGAAGTAGTTGGCGATCAGGCTGACCCGCTCATACGGCGCCGGCGGACAGCGGAACGGCGCCAGCGGCATGGACAGCACGAACACCTCACCATCGCGCATGTCTTCCAGTTGCCGACGCAACGCGCCGGTCTGTTGCGGGCCGGCCTTCCATGCGTGCTTGACCGTCTCCTGCGCGACTGCGTCGTATCCCGCCACCTTGTCGAACATCAGCTCTACGCCGGCCGCCAGCACAACGCGGTCATAGCCGAAGGTGTGGCCGCCGGCCGTGGCGACCAGACGTTTGATGGGGTCGATGGCGGTCACCGCATCCGCCACGAAATGATCGACCTGCTGGCGCAGATAGCGATAGGGGAAGGTGATGTCGTCCAGCTTGTTGAGGCCGGCGATGACCGTGTTGGACATCGGGCAGGAGACGAACTCCAGGTTCGGCTCGATCAGCGTGATTTCCACGCGCGGCTCCCACAGCTTCAGATAGCGGGCGCAGGCTGCGCCGCCGAAGCCGGCGCCGACGATGACCACTTTCGGCCGCGCGTTGGTGATAGCGGGCACCGCGAGACCAGGGCAAGCCGCCAGACTCAGTGCACCGGCGGCGATCAGAAAATTGCGGCGGTCCATGCTCATTACAGGTTTCTCCTCAAACGAATCATCGGGGCCCCCGGTTTTCACTCAGGGCGTTGAAGCCCTCTGTCCGGTCCAGACTGAAGAATAGGGGAAAAACCGGGACATCCTGAATCTGGCATGAAATAACGCCGTTTGCACTTCTCGCCGGTCGAAATGCACTGTCACGAAAGCGATGAATGTCTATGGATCACATTTCAAAAATTTCAGGCAAGCGATCCTGATTGGGATTGCACCAACAAAATCGACCAAACCTTTGCCGATGGAATGTTCAGGTTGTTACCCCGAGAACATCATCATGCTGCCGAATGAATTGACACCTCCCGTGCAGGCGATGGAAGCCGGCGAAGATGCGAAAGAGAAGGCCTTACTCAGGCATCCATTCGTTAATCTACACTACACGCATGATCAAGAACTTCAGAAATCGGGGCATCAAAGCCTATTTCGAAACTGGAACGAAGGCGGGCATTCAACCCAACCATGCCGCCCGCCTCTCTCGCCAGCTGAAGCACCTGGATCGGGCGAAACGACCGGATGACATGGAATTTACTTGGATGGCGATTGCACGCACTCACAGGCAACTTGAACGGCCACTGGTCAGTCTGGGTAAATGGCAATTGGCGCCTCACCTTCGTGTTCGAAGGTGAGGACGCGATCCTGGTCGATTACCAGGACTATCACTAGGAGAACACGATGGCACGCATGTTCAATCCCCCTCACCCCGGAGAAACGCTGCGCGAAGACATCCTTCCCGCGCTGGGACTGACGGTCACCGACGCGGCAAGGCAATTGGGCATCACCCGCACAGCCCTGTCGCGAATTTTGAACTGCCATGCCGGCATTTCTCCCGAGATGGCCCGCCGAATCGAAGCCTGGCTGGGGCCGGATCGTGGCGGTCGCGCCGAATTGTGGCTGGGACTGCAAATGGACTACGACCTCTGGATGGCGGAACAACGTCCGGCGCCTGTCGTGCAGCGAGCACCGGATTTGATGGCGGCGTGAACAAGGCAATTCCACTCCAGGACAGAAGAATTGCAACGCGCCCACCATGTAGCCGGTGTCACATTTCCGCTCAGAGCGGGCCCGTGAACCTGTTGATCTTTCCCTGAATCAATCCATGCCAACAATCCGATGGTTGCACCTGACAGACCTCCATATCGGGATGAACGGCCAAGCGCCGCTTTGGCCGAATATGGAACAAGCTGCCTGGTCACTTGGCTGAACTGATTGTCACCTTTTTTTCCCGCAAACTCCGCTACATCGCGGGACGAGGGGCGCTTCACATTTCCGCCCTGCGCGGGCCCCTACAAATCAAGTCGTTTGTGAGGCGGCTCGGGGGTTCCCGAGCCGCACGGCCATCGAGTCTCTCTTGCTCAGCCGAACAGCAGGCCGTTTATCCGCTTCACGAAGCCTGCCGGGTCGGCCAGTTGGCCGCCGTCGAGCAGTACCGCCTGATCCATCAGCAAACCGGCGAGTTCGTCGAAACGCGCGCCTTCTTCAGCTTCCAGCCGCTTGATCAACGCATGCGACAGATTCACTTCCAGAATCGGCGTGCTTTCCGGCACGGCCTGGCCCATCGACTTCAGCATGCGCGCCAGATTGCCGTTCAGATCGCCTTCGTCGGCGACCAGACAGGCCGGCGATTCGACCAGCCGGTTGCTGGCGCGGACATCCTTGGCGCGCTCGGCCAGTGCGGTTTTGATTCGCTCAAGCAGCGGCGCGGCTTCTTCCGGCTTGGGTGCATCGGCGGGCTCCTCACCCTCGGCGGACTTTATCGCGGCCAGATCGACCTGTCCCTTGGCGACTGAGGCCAGCGACTTGCCGTCGAATTCGAACAGGTTGCCGACCAGCCATTCGTCGACACGATCGGCCAGCAGAATGACTTCGACGCCCTTCTTGCGCAGCGCTTCCAGATGCGGACTGGCCTTGGCGGCGGCCAGCGTTTCGGCGGTCAGGTAGTAAATCTTGTCCTGGCCTTCCTTCATGCGACCGACGTAATCGGCCAGCGTCACCGTTTCCTCGTCGACCGTGGTGGTGCGGAAGCGCAGCAGCTTGGCGATGCGTTCCTTGTTGCCCTGATCCTCGCCGACACCCTCCTTCAGCACGCGGCCGAAGTGTTCCCAGACCTTGGCGTAGTCTTCCTTGCGGTTCTCGGCCAGATCATCAAGCAGGTCGAGCACCTTGCGCACGCAGCCGCCGCGAATCATTTCCATGTCGCGCGTCTCTTGCAGAATTTCACGCGAGACGTTCAGCGGCAGGTCGGCGGCGTCGATGACGCCACGGATGAAGCGTAGATAGGACGGCATCAACTTGCGCGCGTCTTCCATGATGAACACGCGCTTGACGTACAGCTTGACGCCGGCCTTGGCGTCGCGGTCCCACAGGTCGAACGGCGCGTGCGCGGGAACGTACAGCAGCGCGGTGTAATCCTGGCGACCTTCCACCTTGACGTGGGTCCAGGCCAGCGGATCGTCGTAATCATGGCCGACATGCTTGTAGAAAGCCTTGTATTCGTCTTCGGTAATGTCGTTTTTCGAGCGCGTCCACAGCGCGTTGGCGCGGTTGACGGTTTCCACCGCGTCCTGGCCTTCCTCGGCTTTCTCGTTGATGAATTCGACCGGGATGGCGATGTGATCGGAATACTCGCGAATCACCGACTTCAGTCGCCAGGCGTCGAGGAATTCGGCTTCGTCGTCCTTCATGTGCAGCGTGATCTCGGTGCCGCGCTCGGCCTTCTCGACCGTCTCCAGCGTGTATTCGCCAGCGCCTTCGGATTCCCAGCGCACGCCGTGTTCCTGCGTCAGACCGGCGCGACGGGTGGTGAGCGTGACGCGGTCGGCGACGATGAAGCTGGAATAGAAGCCGACGCCGAACTGGCCGATCAGTTGCGCGTCCTTCTTCTGGTCGCCGCTGAGCTTGCTGAAAAACTCGCGCGTGCCGGACTTGGCGATGGTGCCGATATGCTCGATCACCTCCTGGCGGTTCATGCCGATGCCGTTGTCGCGAATGGTGATGGTCTTCGCTTCTTTATCGACGCTGACCTTGATCTTCAATTCGGAGTCGGCTTCGAACAGCGCGGCGTCGGTCAATGCCTCGAAGCGCAGTTTGTCGGCGGCGTCGGAAGCATTGGAGATCAGTTCGCGCAGGAAGATTTCCTTGTGGCTGTACAAGGAATGAATCATCAATTGCAGCAGTTGCTTGACCTCGGCCTGAAAGCCCAGGGTCTCCTTGCTGGCGTTGTCGTTGACGGATTCGGTTTCGTTCAGGCTCATGGTCCACTTTCCCTTGTTGAAAACAGGGGATGGTTATGAGGCCGGACGCGCCCGCTTCAAGAGGCGGTTGATGGATTGCTCGACAAGCCGTGCCAGCCCGCTAAGCCGCCGTTGCCCGCATTCGCCGCTTCCGATATGCAGCCACCGGGACGATCAGGTTGCAGCCCATGTAGCCATGCGACAGCCTCTGTCTTGAATGGCTTTATCATCCGTACATCCCCGCATCCTGATTTGCCACCATGAAAGCCAACGACACCCTGCTTCGACACTGGCGCATGCTGCGCGAAATTCCGCGTCATCCGCGCCGGATCAGCACTGCCGATCTACAGCAACGACTCGCAGCCGCCGGCTTTGATACGACGATACGCACCATCCAGCGCGATCTAATCAAACTTTCGTCCGCCCTACCTCTGCTATCCGACGCGTGCAAACCTCAGGGGTGGTCATGGGAGGCCAATGCTCCGCAACTGGATCTACCCTCGCTGGAACCTCAAGCGGCCCTCGTATTCCACCTCGCCGAACGCTATCTGCAACCACTGTTGCCGGCCAGCACGCTGGATTATTTATCTCCCTGGTTTCGCACCGCCACCGGCGTTCTCGACAATCAAGGCAACGGCTTATCGGGTTGGCGCAAGAAAGTCCGCGTGCTTTCGCCAGGGCAGCCACTTCAGCCACCGCAAATCGACCACGAAATTCAATCGACAGTCACCCAGGCGCTTCTACTCAATCGCAAGCTATCGATGAGCTATCGACCGCGTCAGGCCATCAATGAAGAAAAGAATTACGAAGCCAATCCGCTGGGTCTGGTTGTGCGAGATCAGGTCATTTACCTGATCTGCACCTTGCGTGAATACAACGACATCCGACAACTCGTGTTAAGCCGCATCAGCGCCGTCAGCATGCTGGAAACCCCGGCAAGACTCATCAAAGACTTCGACCTCGACAACTACATCGCACAAGGTGAATTTGGCTTACCGCTCGAATCTGGCAAAACTCTCAAACTGATCGCCCGATTTGATCGGCATGTAGCAACCATGTTCATCGAACGCCCACTGGACGCGCGACAGACCGTGGAAGACATCGACGAAAAAACCGTGGAACTGACCGCCACCGTGCTCGATACGCTGGAACTCCGGCGTTGGCTGCTGAACTTTGGCGCATATGCGGAAGTAATCTCACCGCCATCGCTGCGGAAAGAGATGCAGACCATCATTGCCGATATGAGCCAACGCTATGGCATGACACAAGACAAGCGCTGACAACAAAATTCTGCATATTGGGAGCGGCGGCACCCGTCCAACATAAAACGACTAATACTGTCGCAAGCTGCGCTTACGATTCCCTCATCGCACGACAGAAAAGGGCTGGCGTAGCGATAAAGCAATCCCCTCGGAAACTCACCATGCCGACCGAAACGGCATGGCCCACTCCTTCAATTGCCCTTGAAAGGAATACGCCATGACAACCGAACAATCACAACTCAGCGCCAATCGCTACGCCAACCAGACCGAACTCGATCATGCAATCGCCATGCTGCATTCTCTCGGCGAAAGCGCGTTTGCCAGCTTGGTTAAGAATGCGATCAAACATGGTATTGAAAGCTACCGCCCCTTGGTCGTCACTGACTTCAACACCGTTGGCGAAACGCAAATACTGCTGGTACCAGCAGGCACGCACGAGCTACCAAACAAAGTCTTGCAAACACCGCGCTTCATTATTGGACTGCCTGAAGCCGGCAAGCCCAAGCTGATGCTTGTAGAAACTGAAACAGAGGATGTCTTCAATTTCGACACGGACCAGTCGACACCTTTGCAGATTTGTAAGGCGGAACAATGCAAGTTTGCGCACATATACCTCGATGCAAGTAAGCCGACGGTCATGGAAATGTACATCAACACGCCGACCTTCTCGGATCGCCTGTTGTATGTGGATTGCTGCACCAACGTCGATGTGTACAACCTGTCGACAACTACCCTGCGCGAAAGCCGATCATGGGCGCTGGACGCCTATGGCCAATCAATGTGCAGTTCACATAATAGGATCGAAAAAGGACTCGATGATTTCCATGAAGGCGGTTTGAAAGCAATCGACGCAGTATTCAAGCCACTCGTGGACATCGGTTACAAGCTGGATAAATTGTTTGGGTTGAAGTAGCAACAGAACCGCAGTGAGCATTCCGGCACTCGATTGCATCTGACTAAATTCGAAAGGAACTCTGTACAAATGGGAATGTGGGACGATTTCTGCGACGGCGTTCTTTACCCGGTGGGCGAACTCATAGTCGATGGTGTGGAGTCCACAGGCAGGGGGATCGACACGGTTGTGACTGCAGGTATCGAGGTTGTTGGCGGCGGGGTTGGTCACGTTATGGACACGATCAAAGAAAACCCAGGCACTAGCACGCTGCTCTTCGGCGCAGCCATGATCGCTAGCAGCAAGAGTTTGGGCGAAAGCATTCTTGACAATACCCTGCGGGGGAAAGCAACTCCTGTCGCAGGAAGTATTCTCTACTGCGATCTGGCGCTTTACGTAGAGCACAGTGGCATCTACTTGGGCAAGGGCGAGATTGCGCATCAGGATGGCACGGGCGCGATCGAAATCGTTTCACCCAAAGCATTTCTCGGCAGATTGGGCGGATGGAATAATGCGTACAGCATTTATGTGTCATGCAGTGGCGAGGAAGCCGTTGGTACAGCCAGCATCGCAAGCCGTGCAAGGGTGATGGTTGGAAGAAGTAGAAAGTACAACCTTATCCTCGATAACTGCCATCAGTTTGTTTCCGGATGCATAACAGGAAATTTCGAGAATTCGGATCGTTTCTTGTGGATGCTGAAAAGAAGGGTAGAACAACAACTTGGTGCGACAACATGGCGAGTGTGGGGTAAGATGCTTAATGATTCTATCGCGGGTTAGCGGCCTCAAGCTTGAATCAAAAAATGATAGCTTTCTAACTAATCCAATTAATATAAACACTAAAAGCAATTGCAATAGATATTGGTAACAGTGCGGTCATCATTTTTAGGAAAATCACATCCATGAAACTCGCCCCTCTAATTGCTCGCCAAGAATTACTTTGTCAAAAATCAGCCGAACTCCTTTCGCCTATCTCCCAGGCCGATAAACCAGTCATTGCTGCTTATGGATTGGTGAATGCGGGTAAAAGTTATCTTTTAAACATGTTAACCGAAAATATTGAACAGGAATATTTTTTAACTGCTGACCAAAGAGAGACTGCAGTAATAAAAATTTACGAAACCGCATCCTATATCTATCTGGACACCCCTGGGCTTGACGCCAACGATGCAGACACTATAGAAGCAACAAAAGGTGTCAACCAAGCAGATATCGTTTTATTCATTCACCAACCCCAGGGTGAACTGGAGAAAATGGAAGTCGAATTCCTTCAGACCATAAAGCAATCATTTGGTCATCTTGCAGAAAATAACATTATAGTTGTACTCAGTAAAGCGGACAAAGAAAGCCAAGAAAAACTAAATCAAATCGAGAAGAAAATCCAGCAACAATGTCTGGAACACATATCCTTTGTCCCTAAGATTTTTCAAGTATCGGGAATACGCTTCAAGACAGGTACACAGCAGCATAAAGATGGTCTGATCCGCAACAGCCACATTGAGAGTTTAAAGGATCACATTAAGAATGTCGCAGAATCAAGCACTAACCCACAGATCATCCGCACTACTCAAGCAATTGATATACTAATTCATGACTTAGAAGAATTAGAACAACAACTATTTGGTTTTACCTTGAATGCAAAAGAAAAATTAAACAACAGCTTCACGCAATTTAACAATGCAATTGAAACGCTACGCGGCACCATTGATTCATTCAACCTCAAAGATAAGAATATTTAAATAATGAAAGGAATAGAAAAATGCCATTACCTCTATTGTGGATTGTCGGTGTAGCAGCGACAGCAGTTGCTGGGTACGCAGCAAAGAAAATATCAGAAAATGACAACTCTTCCACCTCGTCCTATGACTATGAAGAAGAAAGCCGACGTCGAGAAGAGGCGGAGAGGGATCGAAAGAGAAGGGATAAGCGAGACGCTAGGAAAGCACTTAAACAAGAATTTTTAGAAATTGGTGAGAAATACGGCGAAGACATTGCGTCAACTTTGAATGGAATTGTTTCAGTATCTTTCACTCACGAGCCAGCATTTCGTACTAAAATCGGCGAAAATATAGAAATAGCCTCTAATTTGCATACACAATTATCAAGCTACTTCGAAGGTTCATACCCCAATTCTATTTTATGCTTTGAAAAACACTGCAACAAAGAAACGAAGCAAAACCTAGCGTTTTTTATAGTCAATTACGCCACCACACTTACATTTGAGAAACAATTTAACCACTTAAGCAATGAAATCACAGAGGCAAGCATTGCAATCAAACAGCTAAAAACAAAAAAAACAAAACTCATGAATCTGAAGAATAAATTGAATAGCAACGGAGTTTGAAATGACAGAAACCGTATCACGACACGAACTACTTGAATCATTCAAGAACCTCAAGGACCAGTTCAGTCAGGCGTTGAATGATGCACAGAATCAAGATCATAAGTTTGAAGAAATTCGTCAGATTTTTTCCAAAAAATTCGCGAAGCAATTGGAAGATGCACGTAAAAATATCCCAGCGAAAAATCCAATGGCAGCGCAAATCGAAGGGTTCATCTCGCTACTTTACAATACCAGCCACACATGGAACGAAAGAATTGGCAAACGGGAAAAAGGCATTGGGTTCCGTGCCAACCATAATGATTCACTGCTTGTTTTCGTATTCGGAAAGGTCAAATCCGGAAAAAGTTCCTTGGGCAACTATATCGCATGGGGCAATACCGACCCAAGTGATATGGATAAACATCTAGATCATGCATCATTACAACCCCATTATTTTTCTCATGATCAGAGTGAAGTCAGTGGCGGCGACGAACACAAAGAAGCGGAAAAACGTCGCGAATTCCGTGTCGGCGCAACAGAAGCAACAAGTTCTATCCAGGGTTTCAATCTTGCCGGCCTGACTTGGATAGACTCACCCGGCCTTCATTCGCTCAATCCAAAAAATGAACAACTTGCGAAAAATTATGTAGAGCATGCCGACCTGATTCTCTACACCATGAAGTCTGACGCCCCTGGACGTGATAGTGACTTGAAAGAGATAAAAGATCTGAACAATAAATACAAGAAGACACTGCTACTTATTACAGGTAGCGATGACGTCGAAGAAGATTGGGATGAAACAACTGAACAAATTATTCAGAAAACTGTTATGAAAGATGTAACACGCCGAAATAAACAAAAACAAAGTGTAATTAATGAACTACATAAAATACTCGGCTTCTCTGAATCTAATAATATTGATGTCACTTCAATATCGGCACGATATGCTCAATTAAATCAGAATGATCCTAAGTGCTTTGCAGACAGCGGAATGGGAGAGCTCTTCAGTACTATTAACATCTTAATCAAAACAGATGGCTTGCGAATTAAGCAACAAGCTCCCATGGCAAACTTTAAGAATTTTCTTGAAAGCTGCTTGGATGATCTTAAGCCTTATCACCAACTTATGCATGACTTTGAAGAGCCAATAGTAGAAATTCAAAAGAAAATTCCTATAACGGTTAGACAAGAAGTACGTGTGGCGCAGACAATTATGCGGAGCGAGATAGATCGTGCATTTAATGCGCTAGAAGCAAATCGTCATGACCAGTCTGATATGCAAAATAATATCCAAATATTGCAAAAAAGCTTGGGCGAATATTTGCAAAAGCTTATTGCAGACAGCCTGAATAATGTATTTTATGAAGTCATGCAGGATTTCCGAAGTTCTATGGTTAGCACCTTCAGAAAAAGTGATCTGGCTCAACTCCCTGAGTTTAAAATTGAGACAGCAGAAGAACAGATTCCGCTTGGTGTTAATAAGGGAACTCGCAAACGTAATGGAGGTATCGGTGCTCTATTAGGTGCAGGTCTAGGCTTCCTCGCAGGGGGGCCGGTTGGTTCTATGGCCGGTGCAACGATTGGTAGTACTTTAGGCGCAATGACTGGCGGCGATACCACCACAAATATGGAAACGATCAAGATCAATACTGGCGACAACTTTCAGATAATAAAGCAGTCTGCCATGACAATGTACATCGATACATTGGAAAGAAATATTGAACAGAAAGCAGAAGAACTACTGTCTACATTGATCACAGACACACGAAAACTAGCTAATGAATTGTCAGATGAAATAAAAACGGTTGAGTCAAATCTAAAAATGCTGACTCACGAAACCAATAAAAAGTTGGACATAAGCTGAGGTGCATGCCATGAATATCGACTCGACAAAACTATTTGGGGCTTACGATGATATCCGAAATCTTGTTGCTTCCACACCAATAAAACAACCTGAATTTTCGAATGTTCAAACCATTTTTGAAGATAAGAAAAATTACCCAGACGCCAGCATCATGGTTTACGGCGTATATAACGCAGGGAAAAGCACACTGATTAACGCCTTGCTCGGAAAAGAGGCTGCAGCTGTCGATGACATCCCAACGACCAATGCAGTCAAGTCATATGCCTGGAAGCAGTACAGTATCCAGGACACCCCAGGAGTGGATGCACCTATCGAGCATGAAGAAGTCACTACGGCCCAGATGCTTAAAGCGGATGTAATCATCTTCGTCGTCAACCCATCTGGTGTAGCAGAAGAAGAGAAAACTCTGTCCGTACTCATTGATCTGCTTCAACACAAAAAGCAGGTATTTCTTGTTTACAACGAAAAACAGATTTTGAGCGAAGGAGACTTTATTAAATTAAAAGACCAGACTCGTAGTCGTCTACAGCACTTGGCAGCAGAACGCGGTTTGTCGGATGTTCTCAAAGATATTCCTATCGTAAAAATAAATGCAAGGCGAGCGTTCAATAGCCGCATTCAAAACAAGGAAAAAATGCTTGAAAGCAGTGGCTATTACACGCTTGAAGAGGCGCTACTAACTTTTCTGCGTAACATTTCTCACAATGAAATATATGAACGTCTGAAAAACGAATTGGTAAAATATTCAGAGAAATACATACTCGAATTAAAAAATCAATCTCAAACAGATCTAGTCAATAAATACAGTACGCTGCTAGAACAGACAGAACACCAGAAGTATGCAGCCAAAAAAGTAATTCATGAAGAAATTAGTAGTTGTCGTCAAAGAATCTACGAAGACAGTAAGGTGCTACTCAGAACATCACCAACAACCAGCCAAAGTTCAATCGAAGCGCTTTTTAAAGAAATGGGTCAGCAAGTCAGCAACACTTTAGACAGAGAAGTCAATTTCTTTGTCGATAAAGCCCAAAACGATATTGACATTCTCCAGACATCTCTACCTGAGACAAAGACATCAAATCATAGCATCTGTCTCCCAGAAGGTGTGAACGTGGAACCCAGTAATTCAGAATCTGGCAATGCAATCAATGAATCAAAATTCGCACCAGAAGTAATGGCGGAGATGGTGAGTAAAATGACTGGGATCGTCCAATCCGAGCATATTGTTGGCGGATTGAAATTGGTTAAGGATTATATTCCATCCTTGATGAAAGGAATTGGACCAAAAACCATGGAAAAATGGGCCGGAACCATTGTCGGGAAATACATACCATATATTGGCCCTGCAATAACCGTTATCTCATCATTGTGGGATATCTTCTCCGGCGATTCGGAGGTATCGAAACAAGAGAAGCAAATTAATGAGAACAATCGACAACGCGAACGCGCACTTCAGGAAATTGAAGATATCGCAAAAAGGCTGGCAAACGATTTTGAGACCACAATGAATGAAGCTACAAATAAATCTATTGACAGTTTTTTTTCCAACGTATCAATGCAGATCGATGCACTACGCCAAGGTTTCAGCAGCCAAGATAAAGCCATCAGCGAAGTGCTGGAGAAAGCAGCAGCCATCCACCAGCGCATCCTTGCTGCTTGATCTAACTTTTTTGTTTAGACACGAAACTTGACCAGTTAAAAAGTAATATTTTCCCTATCATTAATATATGTCAATTCGCCCATCCCCCATTGCTTATACATGCCTCGCTTGCGGCTGGTCCAAAACTGTCGTACCGAAGAGTGATGCCCTTATGCCTGGCGACTACTTTGATAAGTGCCCAAAATGCGGAAATCGTGCACTTCAATCCAAAGTAGCGAATATCACAATGGCAAATCTCAGTGGATTAGCTAAAATAATCAAGAAGCTGGTTAAGTAGCGAGTACCGTATCAGACGAAATAGCTACAGGCAACTGGTATATTGATCGAAATGTTTTGATAATAATGGATTTTCCAGCCATGTAAACGCTAATCACAGAAGCAGTAGCAGAATCTGCTCATCATTGTCTTGCAAGCTCTCTACTTTTTCGGAAAATTGATTGATTACTACTATCATGCGTTCGGTGCTACAGCAGTTGCTGCAAGTATTAGCTCGGTAATTTCTATGATTTTAATATAGCGATCAAGAAATGCAGACAGAGTTGTTCAACGATCGGGGCGCGAACATCTGGGCGTTCGCTTCTCTGTTGTTAAACCCAAGGCTGAGCGCTGGCGAGTGCAACTTGGGCCAAACACCGGTTTCGTAACGGCATAGCATGGTTATGCAACCCGAACGACAGATGACTAGGTGAGGAAGATGGTATTGGCTGGCAGTTCATGATTTGTGCGCTGAGGACGATGGCTGAATCTTGCGTTCCTAGTGCGACATTTCATGTCGCTTGCGAAAGCCAGCGCCAAATTCATGTTTTCAATTCTTCAGGGCAGATTCCTGAAAACCATACTTTGCTGCAACTCGCCGGGCTATAGCGCCAGTCCGACGCGCAAGCGGGATTCATCATCGGCGGACGAACGGCCCAGAATGCCGCTTACAAAGCGCAGCCGAACGCTCTTCATCGTCCCAATCTCTCTGCCAACAGGGTCAGGTCCTGCGGATTTAGCCGGACAGTAATGGTAACGGCCTTGCAGAAATTTGATTCGATCCGCTTTCACCAGATAAACCTATTTTCCTCTGTTACCCCGTCTCCCAAGACAAAGCGGCTCGAATTGCACCAAGAACGGCAAATTTGAAATATCCGGCGCACCCAACTCGAATTCTGAAAAAAAGGAGTGTTCTTGTGTTTTATTTACGAAGTTCATATTCATGCAAATAGTTTCCGAAATTGCTCACGTACGTCCGCCAATCCAGCATCAGCAAACCCCGCAGCTTTCTGTTGCAAATCCTTGAAACCACAAACCGGGCAAGACTGGTAAACATCACCGGGCGCAAACGCATCGCTGTGGGGCGCAACCGTTTTGGACCAGCCGCACGCTGGACAGCTATAAGTTCTTGCTTGCAGTTTAGCGCTCATTTCGATCTCTCCCAAATGCGAAGCGGATTCAACATCTTGCACCTTCATAATTGTTCGATATCACATTGAATAAGCATCATCCTCGCTAATGCCGGATATCAACTTGGGCATCTACGCCTCAACAAGCACACGGCACTGCTGACCAAGCATTTGCCCCCCCCTGACGAACATCCCGCAAGCTTGCGGCGGCTAGGCGGAACCCTAAGCAGCCTACCGCTTTCTTGCACTGGACGCCTTCAAATGGGAAGACAACCGCGCGCCGCACAGGCAAATCCGAGATACGGAGCGCACCTATCGCGCCGTACCGTTGCCTGCAAGACACCACGGAACTCGATTTTCAATGGTCGGTCATTGCCGGCTTGGTACCAGCATCCTTATTTCGTTGCCTTTTACCCCCCTTCTTCTTGCAAAGAAAAGTCCAGCCACACCTAGACCCAATAGTGCAAGGCTTGATGGCTCCGGAACATTGGCAGCGGTGACATCCAGCAATGGGGTTGGGTCACTACGCAATACAAGCTGACTGAAGTTGGCGTTGTAAAATCGGAAGCCGATATGGCTAACGTTCATTGCTTGTAGTGCGGCCACCTGGTTGCTTACATCAAGCGTAAATTGAGTGAAATCGCCTGGGGACATTGAAAGTGAAGTCAGAAAGGTTCCAACTCCCATATCCAGGGTATTTTCAATACCATCGCCTGCATAGTAGGCGATATCCCATATCTGAACCGGATCGGTTGGTGCAACAATAGCATCAAATATGGTGAAAACGAAATCGACATCTTGCGCCGGGCCAAATCGGATATCGTATTCTACAAATGCTTCACGTCCTGCTGCATCAAAAATATCCGGGCTATTTCCCGGATTGAGTCCTTGTATCGAATTAGCAGAGAATTTAGCATCCGGTGTAATAACAATGGCATTTGCTGGCACTGCAAACCATATTAAGAAGAAAAGCACTACCCATTTTGCAAACATTTTGTTCATTTAAGTTTCTCCATGCTCAGTTAATAAAAAATATGGCTGCATGCTTGCTACGGTTCTGATTTCGAGGTTCATCCCGTAGAGGCAGCAACCTGGTTGCCAAAAATTATTTTCTGTGTCTCAAAGTGACTGTCGGCTTGGCTTTTGTGACGGCATTGCACCCATTGGCAAGCTGGTTGGAAAGCAAAGGGAAGCGAAAGGCTGGCGGTGCATACTGGGTGCGCTGAAATCGATGGCTACATCTTGCATTCCAGGTGCGACAATTCATGTCGTTTTGGTTTTCATTTCTAACTCAGGTTTTTGATTCCGCCGAATCAGGCATCTGGAAACCCTGCTCTGCCACCGCTCGCCATCCAATCGCGCCAGACTGATTCGCCTCCAGTTATCCTGATAACCTCAGTTGACGAGGCACCGCTTGCGAGTCGATTCCAAGACGATCGCGCCGCAAGCGGACGCTCCTACGACGCAACCAACTTGCTCGCTAGGGGAGACAAAAGCACCCAGGATGGTGACATCAAGCAAGCTGTTGAAATAGCGAAGGAATGGAAACGATGAGGGAAAAGTTTACCCGCGGGGCTGCGCTGCTGCTGAATGCGATGCAGATCAAGCAACGCTATCAATTATCTTATTGGGACGCAGCGGTTATCGCGGCGGCAAAACAGCTTGGCGCGAGCAAGCTGTATTCCGAAGATTTGAATGATGGTCAGGATTACGACGGGGTACAGGTCGTCAATCGGTTCAGGAATTGACTCGGCAGGTCTGGGTAACCGCCGTCAGAATGCGATGGTGGAGTTGAATGATGGGTCCGCTGCGCTTGACCCATCCTACGGTACTTTCCCTTGTTGAAAACAGGGGATGGTTATGAGGCCGGACGCGCGCGCTTCAAGAGGCGGTTGATGGATTGCTCGACAAGCCGTGCCAGCCTGTTAAGCCGCCGTCGCCTGCATTCGACGCCGATATGCCGCAACCGCCGGCCAGATCACTGCGGCAAGTAGGACAAGCGTCAAAGCAACCGGCCACCAGACCGGCTGATTCCACCTGGCCTGATAGGCGGCGCGCGCATCCGGTTCGACGCGGCGGTACTTGAGCAGGTTGTGCGCCATCAGATTGGGCTTGGCGTTCTTCACCCAGGCGTGGCGCAGGCCGAAGCTTTTCGGATGGAAGGCGTAGATCCACGGTGCGTCCTCGCGCGCCAGCTTGACCATCTGGTCGATCACCGCCTGGCGCTCGGGGCCGTTGTTCATGTCCTTCATCTTCTCGAACAAGCGATCGAATTCCGGATTCTGGTAATTCGCCGCGTTCTCGCCGCCGACGCCGACCTTTTTGTTGGGGCCGTAAAGCAGGAACAGGAAGTTTTCCGGGTCCGGGTAATCGGCGTTCCAGCCCCATTCGAAAATCTGCTCGCTGCCTTTGCTCATCTTGTCCTGGAAGCGGTTGTAGTCACTGGCGCGGACGACCAACTGGATGTTCAGCCTGGCGAACTGTTTGCGGAACCAGTCCATGCGCGACTTGGCCTCCGGGCCGCTGGCGGCGGTGTCGAAATACAGCGTCAGCGGCTGGCCGGTTTTCACATCGCGGCCATTGGGGTAGCCGGCTTCGGCGAGGAGCTTTTTCGCTTCATCCAGCGGGCGTCGTTGGGCCTTGCCCTGCTTCCAGTCGAATACCACCGGATTCA
Source organism: Tepidiphilus sp. J10 (assembly GCA_945897955.1). Classification (GTDB taxonomy): domain Bacteria; phylum Pseudomonadota; class Gammaproteobacteria; order Burkholderiales; family Thiobacillaceae; genus PFJX01. The sequence continues at coordinate 18,053 of CAMDGQ010000043.1, forward strand.
TCCCCGCTTCGCCTTCGCGATAGCCGAAGATGCCCGGCGGCAACGGTCCCTGTCCGGGCAGGCCGCGACCGTTCAGGAAGATGGAAATGAATTCGTCGTAGTCGATCGCGATCGACAACGCCTGACGCAGCTTGCGCGCCCGCTCGGACAAACCGCCGACCACGGGATCGAGCATGTTGAAGCCCATGTAGTTGAGCGACGGCCGTGCGGCGGTAGATAGCAGGATGCCGCGCTGACGCATGTCGGCGGTCAGGTCCGGCTCGCCGTTTGCATTCATCCGGATGGCCTGATCGAAGCTGTCCGAGCTCACGCCGGAGGCATCGTAATAACCTTGCAGGAATTTGTTCCAGTACGGTACATCCTCCTTTTCCAGCGAATAGATCACCATATCCACCATCGGCAGGCGCTTGCCGGCGTCACGCAGCAGACCGGCTTCGGCATCGCCAGGATCGCCGTCGGCCGGGTAAAAATCTTCGCGGTAGTGCGGATTGCGTTGCAGCCGCATGACCCTGTTCGGATCGTTCTCGGCCAGGTAGTAGGCGCCGGTTCCAACCGGTTGCCAGTCCAGCGTGAAATTGCGTTCCGCCATGCCCGGCTGGCGGTAGAAGCGTTCCGCCTCTGCCGGTACCGCCGCGAAGAACGGCATGCCCAGCCAGTAGATGAATTGCGGGTATTTGCCCTTGATGCGGATGCGATAGGTGGTCTTGTCCACCACATAGGCGCCGGGAAATGGATAGCGCTCTATGTCGAGGTAGGCATCCTTCGGCTGTTCCTTGGCCGCCTTGCCCAGAGCCTTGGCCAGGTCTTTCAGGCCGACGATGTAGTCCGCCATCAAGCCCAGGATCGGCGATTGCACACGCGGATGCGCCAGGCGTCGCACCTGATAGACGTAATCGGCGGCGGTCAGCTCGCGCGTGCCGGTCTCGGCGAAATCCTCGAAGCGGTCGATGCCGTCGAGCTCTTTCGGATTGATCGGGATATAACGCGGCCTGCCTTGTGCGTCTGTAGCGAAAGCCGGATGCGGTTGATAACGGATGCCCGGCTTGATGCGAACTTCGTACTCCGACACGGCAATTCGGGCCGCCTCGGCATCCGCCGGCAGTTCCTGGCCCCGGGCGTCGAAATAGCGCACCGTCGGCATTGCGGCGGCGGTCTGCGGCTCAAGTTGATAGGGCCGCTTCAGGTAGTGATATTGCAGCGGCGGCTCATAGATATTGCCGAGAAAGACATATTCGTTCTCGCTGTAGGAACGCGCCGGGTCGAGATGCTTGGGGCGCTCCTCGAAGGCGGAATAGAGGATGGATTTGCCGGCATTGGATTCAGAATAGGGGCTGTTGACCGGTTGCGAACAGGCAGCGAGGAGCAGCGGCAGTAAGAGCAGGGAGACAAGTCGTTGTAAGCGTCGCATTTCGTTACCTGCCTATCCGAACCATGTTTGGCCCGGAAGTAACCCAAAAAGGCTAATTGTCATGGGGTGATCAATCCAACACTGGGAAAGTAATTCCGGTAGCGTCTTGCATCCCGCGTCAGCAGCAAGGCGCCGATCACGGCGGCATGCGCGCCGATGAAGAAATCCGCCAGCACATTCTGTTTCGTGCCGCCTTGACGGCGGTAGCGGGCGAAGGCCTTGCCGGCAAGGAACAACGCAGGTCGCGGAAGTTCCTGATAGCTCAGGCCAAGATCGGAGATGACTTCATCCAGCAACTCGACCGAAGCAAAGGTCAGCGACAACTCCGCATAGATGACGGGATTGATCGCCAGCTCGTGGATCTGCGCTTGGGCACGCATCTGCTGGATGGACCATTCGGCCCAATCCGGGTCGTCTTCCAGAACGTCCACCAGGATGTTGGTATCAACCAGCAAACGCGGCATCAGTCTTCGCCGCGCAGGAGGGCCATCAAATCATCGGTACGCCATTTGATGTCGGCCCGGCCACGCGCGGCTTCGAAGCGGTCCGGCCCGGCTGCCTGGGCGGTCCCTGGCTTATGGATGACAACGTCACCTTCTCCATTGACGGAGAAATCCACTACACATCCCGGCGCAAGGTGCAGCGCTTCCCTGATCTGTTTGGGGATGGTGACCTGGCCTTTGCTGGTTAGGACAGTGGACATGATGGCCTCCTGTATTACGGTGCGCGCCAGTGTAATACTGGCTCCATCAATGAGAAAGGGCGACATCGCCGCACCCTATCCGGGCCGATTCGGCGGGGAAGGCCGCAAAGTTCTTCCATGCACTTCAGATCGGGCTGTACGAGGCGGGAGCCCTGCATACCTCAAGCTCAATCGGTTGCCTGGTGTTTCTCATGGGGTGCGATTGCGTCCTGACTTTACCGGAACGCTGAATCGGCACAGCCAAAGCGAAGGGGCGGTTCTACCGCCCCTGGGTTGATGCGGCGCCCGCCGAAGCAGCGGGTGCGATACGACTGTTTAATCGAACGGATGCCGCCGCACGATGGTTTCCGAACGATCCGGGCCGGTGGAGATGATGTCGGCCGGGACGCCGCAGAGTTCTTCCATGCGTTTCAGATAGGTCTGCGCGTTGGCCGGCAGTTGTTCGAAGGTCTTGACGCCGACCGTGCTGTCTTTCCAGCCCGGGTGATCCTCGTAGATCGGTTCGCAGTCGGCCAGCATTTCGCTGCCTACCGGCAGGATGTCGCAGATTTCGCCATCGAGCTTGTAGCCGGTGCAGATGCGGATGGTGTCCATGCCGTCGAGCACGTCGAGCTTGGTGACGCACATGCCGGTGAGGCCGTTGATCTGGATCGAGCGCTTCAGTGCGGCAGCGTCGAACCAGCCACAACGGCGCGGGCGGCCGGTGGTGGCGCCGAATTCGTGGCCCTTTTCCGCCAGCCATTTGCCGTCTTCGTCGAACAGTTCGGTCGGGAACGGGCCGGAGCCGACGCGGGTGGTGTAGGCCTTGGTGATGCCGAGGATGTAATGCATCGAGGACGGCCCCATGCCGGAACCGGTGGATGCGCCGCCGGCGGTGCAGTTGCTGGAGGTGACGAACGGGTAGGTGCCGTGGTCGATATCGAGCAGGGTGCCCTGGGCGCCTTCGAACAACAGGTTTTCACCGCGTTTGTTGGCTTCGTACAGGTTGCGCGGCACGTCGCCGATCATTGGCTTGATGCGCTCGGCTAGTTCCATGGCCTGGTCCAGCGTCTTGTGGAAATCGACGGTGTCCCACTTGAAGTAATGCTTCAGCACGTAGTTGTGATAGTCGAGCACTTCACCGAGCTTGGCGGCGAAACGTTCGCGGTGCAGCAGGTCCTGCACGCGGATGGCGCGGCGGGCGATCTTGTCTTCATAGGCCGGGCCGATGCCGCGCCCGGTGGTGCCGATCTTGCCGGCTCCCTTGGCGGCTTCGCGCGCCTGGTCGAGCGCGATGTGATGCGGCAGGATCAGCGGGCATGCTTCCGAGATGGTCATCCGGCTGGCGACGTCGATGCCGTTGCCTTCCAGCATTTCGACTTCTTCCATCAGCGCCTCGGGCGACAGCACGACGCCGTTGCCGATGTAGCAACGCACGTTCTCGCGCAGGATGCCGGACGGAATCAGGTGCAGAACCGTCTTCTTGCCCTCGATCACCAGGGTATGGCCGGCGTTGTGGCCGCCCTGGAAACGCACCACGCCCTGGGCGCGGTCGGTCAGCCAATCGACGATCTTGCCCTTGCCCTCATCACCCCACTGGGTGCCGATTACCACGACGTTCTTGCTCATGTTCGATCCCTTGAAAAAAATCCAGCGCAGGTTGGGTTGAGCGCTGCCTTATGCGCCGTCACCCGTAATTGCCGCCAATGGAGTGACGCGAGACAGCCACTCACCCATGCAACGAAATCTATACAACTATCCAACCTTCTCCCGACTTGACCAACCGGCGATCGCAGCCGGTTTCCCGGCTATATGCGCCTTGGCCGGGCAATTCGATCACGACTCGTTCGCCGTGTTGGCGCAGTTCGGCAACGCGGGCGCGCAGTGCGGCATCCTGTGTTGAAGGCGCCAGAATGCCGCCACGTTCTGCCGGCGCGGCCAGGCAATCGAGAATCTGGCGCAGATCGAGCGAGAAGCCGGTGGCCGGACGACTGCGCCCGAACACGCCGCCGGCGCCGTCGTAGCGTCCACCCAGCGCCACCGCGCTGGCCTGTCCGCCGGCATAGGCGGCGAAGGTTGCGCCATTGTGATAACCGTCGCCGCGCAGATCGGACAGATCGACCGCGACGCTGATGTTGCCGAAGGAATTGCCTGCGGCGAGCAACCGGGCGAGATCGTCGAGCGCTTGCGTGATGGCCGCGTGCGGCGGCAGTACTGCGCGCGCCTGTTCCAGCGCGGCGGCGCCGCCATAGAGGCCGGGCAGTTGGCGAAAGGCATCGCGCCAGGGTGCGTCGAGATCGGCGCTGAGCGCTTCGACTTCCGGCACGTCCTTGCCGCGCAGCGCGGCGAACATCGAACCGGCGCGGCCTTCGCTCAGACCCGCGCCATCCGCCAGGGCGCGGAACAGACCGGCATGGCCGAGACTCAGGCGCGCCTCGGGTACGCCGGCGATATTCAATGCGGCGATCAGCAGTTCCTGGATTTCCAGGTCGGCTTCGATGCCGGCATGGCCGAAAATTTCGGCGCCAAGCTGGAAGGGTTCACGGCTGGCCAGAAAACCTGCGGGTTTGGTGCGCAGCACCGGGCCGGCATAGCACAGGCGGGTGGCGCCTTCGTGGTTGATCAGGTGGGCGTCTATCCGCGCGGCTTGTGGCGTCATGTCGGCGCGCACGCCCAGCATGCGGCCGGACAGGCCATCGACCACCTTGAAGGTTTTCAGGTCGAGATCGCGCGCCGCGCCGGTGAGCAGAGAGTCGAGATATTCGACCAGCGGCGGACAGACCAGGTCGTAGCCATAGCTGTCGAACAGGTCGAGCAGGCTTCGGCGCAAGGCCTCCGCCTGACGCGCATAGGGCGGCAGAATGTCTTCTACGTATTCGGGGAGGAGCCAGGCGGGAGACATCAGCAATTTATTGAGTCAGAAACAGGAGGAGCAGTCCGGCCAGCATTGATGACAGTCCCATGAACCTGAGTTGACCATCGCTGAACTGAATCATGCGGGAGAAGGTTTCGCGCCAGGCGGCCGGAGCAAGAAACGGCAGGATGCCTTCCATGACCAGCATCAGCGCGAGCGCGGGTAGCCATATATCTCCCAGACTCACGCCATTCCGCCCGGTGTTATTTGCCGCTTCCGCGCGACGACTTCATATAGCGGAAGAACTCGGAATTCGGTTGCAGCACCATGACGTCATTCTTGCTGGAGAAGCTTTGCTTGTAGGCTTCCATGCTGCGGTAGAAGGCATAGAACTCGGGGTTCTTGCCGAACGCTTCGCTATAGATCGCAGCAGCGCGGCCGTCGCCCTCGCCCTTGGTGCGCTGGGCGTCACGGTAGGCTTCGGCGATGATCACTTCGCGTTGCTTGTCGGCATCGGCGCGGATTTTTTCCGCTTCCGCAGAGCCGGTCGAGCGAAGTTCGTTGGCGACCCGCTTGCGTTCGGCTTCCATGCGTCGATAGACCGATTCGCTGACTTCGGAAGGCAAGTCGACGCGTTTGATGCGCACGTCCATCACTTCGACGCCAAAACGTTTCGAATCGACATCCGCTGATTTGCGCAGGGCTTCCATGACGTCGTCACGCTTGCCGGACACCACGTCATGCACGGTGCGCTTGCCGAACTCGGCGCGCATGCCGTCGTTGACGGTCTGCGACAGGCGATTTTCGGCGCGGCGTTCGTCGCCGTTGAAACTGACGTAGAACTTCTCGATATCCTTGATGCGCCACTTGACGTAGTAATCGACCAGCACGTTCTTCTTTTCGGAAGTGATGAAACGCTCCGGATCGGCCGGGTCCATGGTCAGGATGCGGGTTTCGAAGTAACGAATGTTCTGGATCAATGGCACTTTGAAATAAAGGCCGGGGTCTTTCTTGATCGAGACGACTTCACCCAACTGGAACACCAGCGCGGCCTGACGCTGATCAACGGTGAACAGCGAGAGCGAGAGGATGAGCAGGGCGACGACGAGGCCGACCACGATGACGGCAGGGTTTTTCATGGCCGCACCTCCCGGTCACGACCGCGGAAGGCATCGCGCGAACGAAACAGATCTTCGTTGCGAGTCGGAGTTGCGCTGTCCTGGCGTTGCGCCGTCTGTTCAATCTGCTGCGGGACGGTTTGTCCCGGCGCGCCGCTCTGGGTCATGTTCATGAGTTTGTCCAACGGCAGGTAGAGCAGATTGCCGCCCTGCTTGTCATCCACCATCACCTTGGTGGTATTCGAAAGAACCTGCTGCATGGTGTCCTGATACAGACGTTCACGCGTCACTTGCGGCGATTTGGTGTATTCGACCAGCACCTGCTTGAAGCGGGATGCCTCACCCTCTGATTGAGCCACGACACGCTGCTTGTAGCCTTGCGCTTCTTCCAGGAGTCGGGAAGCGACGCCGCGCGCCTTCGGAATGACATCGTTGGCGTAGGACTGGCCCTCGTTCTTGAAGCGTTCGCGGTCCTGCCCGGCTTTCACCGCGTCGTCAAAGGCAGCCTGCACCTGCTCGGGCGGTTGCGCGTTCTGCATGTTGAGCTTGCTGATCTGGATGCCGGTCTTGTAACGATCCAGGATGTCCTGCATCAGTTTGGTGGCGCGCGCGGCGATATCGGCGCGACCTTCGTAAAGGACGTAGTCCATCTTGCTTTTACCGACGATCTCGCGCATTGCCGTCTCGGCCGCGTGCTTGACCGCCTCGTCCGGGTGGCGGTTGGCGAACAGATAGTCTTCCGGGTCTTTCAGCAGGTACTGCACTGAGAACTGGAGATCGACGATGTTTTCGTCATCGGTCAGCATCAATGCTTCGGACAGCACCTTGGATTTGACGTTGTTCTTGTAGCCGACCTCCACCGTGCGGACCTGCTCGACATTGACCGTCTCAACGGTTTCGACCGGGTAGGGCAGGTGCCAGCGCGGCCCCGGCATCGTCGTTTCGGCAAATTTGCCGAAACGCAGCACGACGCCGCGTTCGCCGGCATCAATGATGTAGAAACCGGATGCAAGCCAGACCACAACGGCCAGACCAATCAATAAACCCGCGCCGCCGGGAATACGGAAATCGCCCTGAAAACCGCCTCCAACCCGAGGCGGCTCGTTGCCGCCGCCGGATTTCTTGCCGAACAGATCATTGAGCCGGTTGTTGAGATTCTTCCAGAGCTCGTCGAGATCGGGCGGTCCGCCGGCATTCTTCTTGCCGCCTCCGCCCTGATTGCCCCATTGCGGGTCATTCCACGCCATTCTGATTGGTTTCCACATAGCTTTGAGAAAGTTCGGCATCCTGAGTTGCCAGTATTTGGGTTTCATGTCGTTGATCACGGGCAAACTCCGCAAGGGCCTCCCGAAGCAGCTCCACTCCTGCGCCGGTCTTGGCGGAAAGCCAAACGGCGGCGATCTTACCATACTCATCCCGCGCCACTTGCGGCGCGGCATCGGTGAGATCGACCTTGTTCATGACTCGAAACTGCGGCACTTGTTCCGCACCGATTTCGACAAGCACCTTTTCGACTTCTTCGATCTGCTGGTCCCGATTCGGGCTGGCCGCATCAACCACATGCAGGAGCAGGTCGGCATGTGCGGTTTCTTCCAGCGTTGCCTCGAAAGCCGCAACCAGCGTATGCGGCAGGCGGGTGATGAAGCCGACTGTATCGGACAGCACGATTTGCTGCCCCGCCTGCGGCAGCCAGAGTTTGCGCGATGTGGTGTCGAGGGTGGCGAACAATTGATCGGCGGCGTAGGCGCCGGCATGCGTTAGCGTGTTGAACAGCGTCGATTTGCCGGCGTTGGTATAGCCCACCAGCGAGATCGAGAGCACGCCGCCACGTTGACGACCGCGCCGCTGCACGGCCCGACTGCGGGTCAATTTGTCGAGCTTGCCTTCGATGGTCTTGATCTTGTTAAGCAGCATGCGGCGATCAAGTTCGAGCTGGCTTTCACCCGGACCGCCGCGCATGCCAATGCCGCCCTTCTGCCGCTCCAGGTGCGTCCAGCCGCGCACCAGGCGGGTCGAGTAATGCCGCAACTGAGCCAGTTCGACCTGCAATTTGCCTTCGTTGCTGCGCGCACGCAGCGCGAAGATGTCGAGGATCAAGGCAGTTCGATCAAGCACGCGGCACTGCAGCAGGCGTTCAAGGTTGCGCTCCTGCACCGGAGACAACTCGTGGTTGAAGATGACCAGTGTTGCGCCAGCCGCGCGGGCGATCACACCAATTTCTTCGGCTTTGCCGGAACCTGCGTAAAGCCTCGCATCCGGCTTTGAACGTTTTCCCTCGACCAGCCCGGCGACTTGCAAGCCGGCGCTGGTCGCCAGCAGGTTCAATTCATTGAGGCTTTCGGCATAGTCGGGAAGACCGAAATCGAGCGAGACGAGAATGACGGCCTCGCCCCGTTCCGGGCGTTCAAACATCAAGTGGCAATCCGGAAATCAAGCGTTGTCGCCGCTTCCATGTTGCACGGTGATCGGACGGGCCGGAACGATGGTGGAGATGGCGTGCTTGTAAACCATCTGGGTGACCGCGTTCTTGAGCAACACGACGTACTGATCAAAGCTTTCGATATGGCCTTGCAGCTTGATGCCATTGACCAGATAGACGGAAACCTGAACCTGCTCTTGACGCAGCACGTTGAGGAACGGGTCTTGTAGCAACTGCCCTTTGCTCATGATTTATCCTTTGGTAAGACTTTTGAATGGGGCGCGAATTTTAACCGTGTTGGCCGGGAAAGTGCCGGACAAGTTGGTCGGCAAGAGAAATTTCAGGGACTTGATTGGCGCGGCAGTCGGCTAAAGCCGAAAGACGTGCCAAAGAACACGGTAGGGTGCGCCGTGCGCACCACCCGGCCTCAAGCGGTGCGCACGGCGCACTCTACAAAAACTGCTCGCCTTGCGCATGTGTTCCTGGTTATGCATCGCTCCAGTGCGGTGTGGCGATGCCGCTGCCGAGATCGGCCTCGACCAGTCGCCGTCTCACTTCAAGCAGTTTCTCGATCAGCGCCGGTTCGGCGCGGCCGTAGGCTTCGGCATCCGGTGTGCGCTTGACCACCACGCCAAGCAGTTCGGTAATGGCGTTGCCGATCGAGTTCTGGCTGATGGTGACGATCAGCTTGCCCGCATCGTTGCGGTAGATCAGTTGCTTGAACGCGGGCTGCCAGCGGATCGAGTTTGCATACTTGGCATCCTTGATGCAGCGGTCGCGCACCATCTTCGCGGTCTTCAGCAGATCGTTGTTGAACTGGAGCTTGTTCTCGACCAGTTCGGGGAAATAGATATCGCGCGGCAATGGCGCGTTGCGGGTTGAGACCTGGCCGAAGAATGTACGGTAGAAGTCGATGAAGCCTTTCAGAATGGTGTCGTATTCCTTCCAGAAGCGGACTTCCTTCAGCGCCTCGGCGCCGCCGGTCACTTCCCAGCTCGGCAGTCCCTGCGGATAGCCGGTCAGGGCAATCCTGCACGAACCGGACTGGCACGGACGCAGAATGCGCAGATCAAGCTCGTCGAAGAAATCCTGATACACATTGCGCATGTAGGCCTGGAACAGAGAATGCTGGCCGCCATCGGTCAGGTTCGGATTGTTGGCGTCGGCAATCGGCGCATCGCGCAATTCGGCCTTGTTGAACACGATGAAGTGATTGTGCAGCATCCGGATGCTCGGCACGCCGGGGGAGGTCAGCGGCCAGGTCGCGTCCAGACTGGCTTCGCCGGCCAGCACCAGGGTCTCGTCGGGGTCCGGGTAGCGCTCCAGCATGTACTCGATGATGACCTCGTTCATCCGGTTCCAGACGTTCTTCACCTGTTCCGGCACTTGCGTTCGGCGCACGGGGCGGCCAAGCGGGTCGAGGATGGTCTGCGAGGTGTTGTAGATGATCGAGGCGTCGAACTCGTTGCTGTGGCCGAGCGCCTTGCGGTACAGCAACAGGCCTTCCGGGTTCTGCAGCAGGCCATTGTTGTTGACCAGATCATTCAGATTTTCGGTGCTGTTGAAGAATTCGTTCGGCTTCATGCCTTCCGGCACGTCAAGCGGGATCTGGCGAAACGGGGTGACGATTTCTCTGGGGCCGGACTGCATCAGGTTTACCTCGAATGAACCGATTGTGAAATGCGGCGGGCGGAGCCGCGCCGGGTAGAAACTGGCGCAGGATCATAGTCGAACGCACCAGGCAGGCAAACCGTAACGGCACGCCGTCAAACAACTCCGGGATGCGAAGCAAGCGCGCTCATTTCGTGCTGTTGGCGCTTTGCGCGGATTCGCTCGATGTGATCGCGTACTTTTTCATCTTTTCCCACAGGTTCTTGCGGCTGATGCCGAGCAGGGCGGCAGTTTCCTGGATCTGCCAGCTCCGCGAATCGAGCGCCCGCAGGATGTAGTCGCGCTCACGCCTGGCCATATGGTCGCCAAGCGTTGCGGCGGGGGCGAATTCGGTATTGGCGACGCCATCGCCGAACAGCAGTTCCGGCGTCAGCACAGGGCCATCGGCGAGAACGCAAGCGCGTTCAAGCAGATGTTTCAGTTCGCGCACGTTGCCTGGCCAGGCATGATCGAGCAACGCCCGTTCCGCCGACGGAGCGAGCAATTTACGGCGGCCATCGGCGGGCATGCATGCCTGGTCAAGAAACCGCGTCGCCAGCCAAAGTATGTCTTCTCGCCGTTCGCGCAGCGGCGGCACGCGAATCTGGATGACATTGACCCGGTAAAAGAGGTCTTCGCGAAATGCTCCCTGCTCGACAAGCGACTTCAGATCGTGATGTGTCGCGGCCATGAGACGAAATTCGACCGGAATCGCAGTCTCGCCGCCAACGCGCACAATCTGGCGCTCCTGTATCGCGCGCAGCACCTTGACCTGCATGCTGAGCGGCATGTCACCGATTTCATCAAGCAACAGCGTGCCGCCGCCGGCTTGCTCGAATAACCCCTTCTTGGCCTTGATTGCGCCGGTGAATGCGCCCTTTTCGTGGCCAAACAGTTCGGCTTCCAGCAGCCCTTCCGAAAATGCGCCGCAGTTGGCGGCGACGAAGGGATGCACGCCGCCGTGCAATAGATGCAGCTTGGCCGCGACAACTTCCTTTCCGACGCCGGATTCGCCGGTAATCAGCACTGATGCCTGGCTTTGCGCCAAACGCAGCAGCAGTTCGTCCAGTGCGCGCATGGCGGGTGAAATGCCGAGCGGTTCGCTGTCCACCCGCGCGTTATTCACCCTGTCTGTGACCAGTTCACGCAACATGCCAAGCAGCAGGTCGGGCTCGAACGGTTTCAGCAGGTAATCCACAGCGCCAAGTTTGAGCAGACGCACCGCCTGCTCGACAGAGCCGTGGCCGGTCATGAAGATGAACGGCGGCATTTTCCCGCCCTGTTCCTGCAGGCGGCCGTAAAGCGCTTCGCCGGTGATGTCGGGCAAAAGGATGTCGCTGACCACGGCGCAGTACTGAGCCCTTTGGAAAGCGGCCAGCGCCGATTTCCCGGTCTTGTGCCAATCGCACTGAAAACCTTCCAGTTCGAAGCGCATGTTCAGCGCTCCGCCCATGATTTCATCGTCTTCGATCAGGCAGAGGCGGGCGGCCATGATTCTTCTCCTAGCGGCAACGTTACACAGAAGCGCGTCTGTCCGTGTTCGCTGTTGACGATGATGTCGCCATGCAATTGCGCGACGATCTGGTGCGTGACCCAGAGTCCCAGGCCTTGTCCTTCTTCGTTCAGTCCGGTGAATGGTTCGAACAGGTGTTCCATGAGTTCCGGTGGAATTTCGCGACCGTCATTGCGCACTTCCAGCGCCAGAAAACCTTCGACCAGGGACGCGCGCACGCTGACATGCCCTTCTGCTCCGGCAGCCTGCACCGCATTCAGCACCAGATTGATCAAGGCCTGCCGAACCAGCGTCGCCGGCAATGGCAAGTCGCCGCTCACCGAGTTGTCCCAGGTCCATTCGACGCCGCGTTTCTTCGCTTCCTGCGCAAGCAGGGTATGCACATCCTCGATATCCTGGCGGCCGAGTGCACGGCCCTTTGCCCTGGCTTCGATCAGCAACGCACCGACGATATCCCGGATCTGGGTGAGGCCGCGTTCCAGCAGTGGCAGCACGCGTTCAAGCAGCGGGTCGGGCGCTGCGTGGCGCTTGAGCGTGTCGACGGCGGTGAGCAGGCCGCCGAGCGGATTGTTGATTTCATGCGCGATACCGGCGGTGAGGCGTCCGAGCGATGCCAGGCGTTCAGACTTCATCATCTGGCGTTCGATGGATGCCTTTTCGACCAATTCGCGCTGTATCTGGTCATAGACCTGGAACAGTCGTCCCAGCTCGTCGCTGTGCGGATAGACCCGCTGCCGAGGCGCCGGCGGCGAGTTCTTGCCGAGATTGCCCATGTATTGCGCCAACAAGGTCATCGGGGCGGAAATTCGCCGCCCCCAATACCAACTCACCGGAAGCAGGATCAGCAGAACAACCAGCGTAGTCCATGCGGTGCGCTGCAATACGTTGTCAAAGCTGGCCTGAAAGTAGTTCGCCGGATGAACCAGCACCAGCGCGCCAAGTGAAACACCATCGGCAATCAAGGGAATGGCCAGCAGTATCTGCTTCGATTCCACGACGACCATGCGCCCATCGTTTTGCGCCAGACGTGTCTTCAACAAGTCGAACGTCGGCCCGAGAGCGCTCAGGTCAGCCTGCAGGGGGTAGCGCCGGGAGGCGGTTGAAATGAACACCTGACCGACGGCATCCAGAACGATGAAGTCTTCCAGTTGAAAACTGGGCTGTCTCGTTTCGGCGCGCAACGGAAAGTCGATGATTTCGTAGGCCCGCCAGACATCATCCTGTGAAACCGCCGAATACAGTGTTCTGACCAACGATCGCCCCAGGATTTCCGAGCGGATCAACATGTTTTTCTTGATGTTCTCCCGCGTCAGCAGCAGGTTGCTGGCAGTCACCGCCAGCGCGGTAACGACGATCAGCAAGCCGCCCCAGAGCGGCAGCTTGTGACGCAGGCTCAAGTCAAGGAACTTCATTCAACCTTGAAACAGCAGTTGAACCCGTCCGAGGGCGGGGTGGGGAAGCCGGCTGGCAAGGCGCGACGACGAGTCATGCCGAGGCATGGCGAGGAGGAGCAACGCTGCCAGACGGCTCCTACACCCCGACAGCGGTCGGGTAGCGGGCTCACACAAATGGTGAACGCTATCGAAGCGCAGAACATCAGTCAGCATAAGGCATCACAAGGACTAAATAGCAGTCAACTGCTGTTTCAAGGTTTAATTTACACCTACCTTGAAGCGCAGCGGCAGTCGCCGCATTGACTTTCGTTGCCTATTACTTATTCCAGCAATCACGGACGAGGTTTCCGATATGCGACTCACCGCCAATCAAATCGAGAGCATCCATCAA
>CAMDGQ010000044.1 GCA_945897955.1 Tepidiphilus sp. J10
ATAAGCAGGGCTATTGGATAATGAGGCCACGCTTAGTCACCTTCTCTTTACTCACAGGAACACCATGAAACGCATCGAACACGGTCTTGAAGTCTTCATCTTTGGCAGCCGCTGGTTGCTGGCGCCGTTCTACATCGGCCTGATCGCGGGTATCGGCCTGTTGCTGCTGAAATTCGTCAAGGCGTTCATCGCCGCGTTGCCTATCGTCTTCGAGGGCAGCGGCGGCGAAGCGATGATTGCGATCCTGACGCTGGTCGATATCACGCTGGTCGCCAACCTGTTGCTGATCATCATCTTTGCCGGCTACGAAAATTTCATTTCCAAGATCGATACGCATGAGCATGAAGATCGTCCGGACTGGATGGGACATGTCGGTTTCTCCGACCTGAAGCTCAAGCTGATAGGTTCAATCGTGGCGATTTCCGGTATCGAACTGCTGAAATATTTCGTCAATGTGGGGCAGCACACCGAGCGCGACCTGATGTGGGTAGTAATCATCCATCTGACGCTGGTGTTCTCCGGCGTCATGTTTGCGCTGATGGATCGAATTTCCGGCGGCGGCCATCATGCCTCGGAGCCGGAAAGCCACACTGAAGCCAAGGAGTAGTTATCGCAATGCCCGCCGACCTCCCATCCTGGCACCGCCTCAGCCAGGACGAGGCGGTGCAGGCTCTGCAAAGTGACGCCACCCGTGGCCTGGACAGCGACGAAGCTGCCAGGCGGTTGCTGCGTTATGGCGAGAATCGACTGCTCGAAGCTGCCAAGCGCCCGGTCTGGCTGAAGTTCCTCGACCAGTTTCGCAATCTGCTGGTCATTGTGTTGTTGTTTGCTGCGGTGTTGGCCTGGGCGATTGGCGATCTGAAGGACGCCGTGGTGATCATTGCCGTGGTTTTGCTCAACGCCAGTCTGGGTTTTTATCAGGAACATCGCGCCGAACGCACCCTGGAGGCTTTGAAAGGCATGCTGGCGGCGAGCGCGCGGGTGCGCCGCGACGGCCATGACCTGTCGCTGCCGGCCAGCGATCTGGTGCCCGGCGACATCGTCCTGCTGGAAGCCGGTGACCGGATTCCAGCCGATGGCCGCCTGCTGGCTGCCCACAACCTGGAAGTGATCGAGGCAGCGCTGACCGGTGAATCGCATGCCGTCGGCAAGGCGACGGCGGCCCTGGCGGAGGGCGATCTGCCGCTTGGCGACCGTATCAATCTGCTCTACATGAACACGGTTTTGACGCGCGGCCGCGCCGAACTGCTGGTTACAGAGACCGGCATGGGCACCGAAATGGGCCGGCTGGCCGGCATGATTTCCAGCGCCGAGCCGGCGCAGACGCCATTGCAGAAACAGCTCGATCACCTGGGCAAGAAGCTGGCCGGCATCGCCGGCGTTGTCGTCGTGGCGATCTTCGGCCTTGATCTGGCTCGCGGCCAGCCCTGGGCGGAGTCGGCGATGACCGCCGTGGCGCTGGCGGTAGCGGCGATACCCGAGGGATTGCCGGCGGTGGTGACGGTGACCCTGGCCATCGGCATGTGGCGCATGGCGCAGAACCGGGCGATTCTGAAAAAACTCGCGGCGGTGGAAACGCTGGGTTCGACCACGGTGATCTGTTCCGACAAGACCGGCACCCTCACGCTCAACCAGATGACTGCGCGCGCCGGCTGGTTTGCCGGCGCGGCCTTCACGGTCAGCGGCGAAGGCTATGCATCGGCCGGTGCAATCGACCTGCCGCCGACCGTCGATGCGCGCCCCTATCTGTTGCCGATGGCGCTGTGTACCGACTCTCAGATCAGCGCCGGCGAACTGGTCGGCGACCCGACCGAGGGCGCGCTCTGGGTGCTGGCGCAAAAGGGCGGCCTGGCTCCGGAAGCGGAACAGGAACGCGCGCCGCGCATCGCGGAGATTCCGTTCGATTCGGTACACAAGTTCATGGCCACGTTTCATCACGCCGGTGAAACCGTCGAGATGTTCATCAAGGGCGCACCCGGCGTCCTGCTCAAGCACGCCTCCGACTGGCTGGCGGGGGAGGGCGGTCAGGCCGGAGCGCTCGATGCCGACATGCGCGCGCGTGTCGCTGCGGAAGTCGAGCGCATGGCGGAGCAAAGCCTGCGCGTCATCGCGGTCGCGCGCCGGATCATTCCGGCGTCTGAATTCGATCCGGCCGGCGATCTGACCGTCTGGGTCGGCAAGTGGACCTTTCTCGGTCTGGCCGGACTGCTCGACCCGCCGCGCCCGGAGGCCGCCGCCGCCATCGCGCGCTGCCAGCATGCCGGCATCGCGGTCAAGATGATCACCGGCGACCACAAAGGCACCGCCGCTGCGATCGGCCGCGAACTGGGGTTGTTGGCCGGCGGCGCGGGCGTGATCAGCGGCGCCGAACTTGACGTGCTCGATGATGCCGGTCTGGCCGCGCGCATCAATGGCATCAGCGTGTTTGCGCGGGTGTCGCCGACGCACAAGGTGCGCATCGTCAAAGCCCTGCAGGCTGCCGGCCATGTCGTCGCGATGACCGGCGACGGCGTCAATGACGCGCCGGCCCTGAAGGCGGCCGATATCGGCATCGCCATGGGCATCACCGGCACCGCCGTCACGCGCGAGGCCGCCAGCATGGTGCTGACCGATGACAATTTTGCGACCATCGTGCGTGCGGTCGAGGAAGGCCGCGTGGTATTCGACAACATCGTCAAGTTCGTGCGTTTCCAGCTTTCCACCAACATCGGCGCCATCCTCACCGTGCTGGCCGCGACGCTGGCCGGCATGCCGGCCCCATTCACCGCGATTCAACTGCTCTGGATCAACATCATCATGGACGGCCCGCCGGCGATGACGCTGGGCGTCGAACCGGCACGCGGCGGCATCATGCTCGAAGCGCCGCGCGATCAGTCACGCGAGATATTGACCCTGCCGCGCCTGGGCCGACTGGCACTGTACGGCCTGACCATGATGGTCGGCACGCTATGGCTGTTTCAGCATGGACTCGATCAGCATGGCGCGACTTACGCGCTGACCCTGGCCTTTACCACCTTCGTGCTGTTTCAATTCTTCAACGTGTTCAACGCGCGCAACGAGCACGGCAGCGCCTTCAACGCGCATTTTCTTCACAACGGCAAACTCTGGATGGCGCTGACCGGCGTGCTGGCGATGCAGGGGTTAGTGGTGCATTGGGCGCCCGCGCAAGCGCTGTTCGGCACCACCGATCTGGCGCTTGCCGACTGGCTCCGGGCCGCAATGGCCGCATCCAGCGTGTTGTTGCTGGATGAGGCGCGCAAACTGGGCGGCCGCTTGGTTGGTCGCCGGACGAGTATGTCGGCCTGAATCAGCCCTTGCGGCGGATGACGAAGTCGGCCATCGAGTTGATCGAGCCAAGGTTATCGATGTTGATTTCTTCCTGCTTCAGCGGCATCTGATAGACGTCTTCGTACCAGACCACCAGTTCAAGGATTGCGGCGGAATCGACGTAGCCGGTGGCGGGGATGATGTCGTCGTCACCGATGTCGCTGGCATCCATGCCCAGGTTTTTGGCAAGTTCGATGACTTTGGCGCGCACGGCGGCCTTGATGGTGTCTCGGTCGAGGTTCATTCAGCTTTCCTTTGTGAAGTCGAAGGGAGTCAAGCGGGCTGACAGCGTCAGGCAGGGGGTTTCGCCAGGTCCATCAGCAGCCGTGCGACATCGAAGCCGGACAGCACGCGATGGTCATAGCTGGCGCCCAGCACGGCGCGGCCGCTGCCCTTGGGGGCGGCATGGGCGATCATCAAAGAACAGTAGGGCGGCAGGATGGGTATGTGGCGACTGACATTCCAGCGCGCCATGCTGGAAAAGGCGATCGTGGCGCCGCTGGTTTCGTCGCGCGACAACTTGCGTTGCAGCGCGTGGCGCTGGACTTCGCCAAGGTTCTCGATGAACTGCCTGGTTTCCAGCGACGCGGCATCGCGAACTACGGTCAGATAGAGCGTTTCACCGGCCTGTACGGTAAAGCCCAGATTCACCGGCCGGTACTGGTAGCGTTTTCCGTTGACCACGGTGGCGTTGAGTCGCGGGCTGGCCTTGACCAGTTGTACCAGACGGTAGGCCAGGAGCGGCAGCAGCGGCGACAGCATCAGTTTGTTGGCGCTGGCGTAAGCGGCGGCATGGTCTTCCCAGGCTTTCGGATCGTATTCGACTTCCAGATAGGTGGCGGCTGCGTGGTCTCGGTGCCAGGACACGGTGATCAGCATGCCGCGTTCCTCGGCGTTGAGATCGGCCAGTTCTCCGGGTACGTCGGGCAGGTTTTCCTGTGCCGAAACAGTCACGGCGGGGGTGTGGTCTCTGCGCTGGATACCGTGCGCGGCCATATAGGCTTCGACATCCGCCAGGCTCAAGCGGTCGCCGGAAGCCGGCACAACGGCGGCATCGAGGGCGAGTTCCTTGAGCAGGGCGCGCGCCTTTGCGGTGGGACGGGCGCCGCCGCCATTCGCTGCGCTGTCCGCGACCGCCATTTCCGGCACCGGTTCGTCCAGGCTGGCGCCCTGCCAGAGCAGGATGGAGCCAACGGCGACCTTGTCGTCCAACTCGCACATCAGTTTGAGCACATAACCGTCGCTCTCGGCGGCGACCTCGACTATGGCCTTGTCGGTTTCTACATCAAGGACGATGTCGCCCTTCTCGATGTAATCACCGACACCGACACGAAAGGCGATGACCTGGACGATGTCGTCGTTGTTGTTGACGCGCGGGGCGTGAAGGGCGAATGCCATGGTTGTTCCTCAAAGCCTCAATACAGGTTATCCAGAATATCTTCGATCAGTTTGCTCGCGTCGGGCAGTATCTGCCGCTCCAGGCTGCGCGCGGAGGCGATCGGCACTGGCGGTGTGCCGATGCGGAAGGCCTGGCCGGTATAGCCGGCTTCCAGCAGGCTGGCGGCGATTTCCGCGCCGATGCCGAATTCATGGTGTGACTCCTCGGCGATCACCACGCGCTCGCTTTGCATCAGGTGGGCCAGCAATGTACGGCGCGGCAAAGGCGAGAGCAGCGAGGGGACGACGATGTCCACGCTCAGTTCCTCCTCGGTTTCGAGACGTTGTACGGCTTCTTCCACCACCGGCAGCATGCCGCCATAGGTGACGATGGTCAGGTCTGCATCCGGGCGATGCCGCAGCAGGGTGGGGAACAGGTGGGCAGCAAGGTCGTCCGGGTCGGCAGGGAGTTGAACATAGTCGCCGCTGTCCTGAGTCTCGCCATAGAGCAGCTTGTGTTCCAGGAACAGGGTCGGGTACGGCCATCTTCGCGCCGCGTCGACCAGCAGGCGGGCGACGTCATGGCGTTGGCTGCCATAGAGCACGGTAAGGCCCGGGATTGCAGTAAAGATGTTTTCCGGGCTCTGGCTATGTGTCGGGCCGTAGCCTCGGCGGCCACCCGAAGGTGTGCGGATGATCATCGGCACGGTCAATTCCGGAAATACGCCGGGGAATTTCACCGCATGGTTGTAGAGCTGATCCATGCACAGCGACAGGAAGTCCGCGAACATGATTTCCAGGATCGGGCGGAAGCCGTCCATCGCCAGGCCGATCGCGGCGCCGGTGATGCCGGCCTCGGAAATCGGCGTAGAAATGACGCGGCCGGGATAGGCGGTCGACAGGCCTTGCGTGACCTTGAAGGCGCCGCCGTAAGGATCGTGCAGGTCTTCGCCGAGCAGAATGGTGTCTGCATGGTTGGTCAGCAGGTGGTTCAGCGCGGCATTGATGGCCAGGCGAACGCTGGTTTTCGTCGCGACTGCGGGATAGGTCGGTTGTGCGCCTTGCAGTTCTCCGGCGCGGTCGAAGATGTGCTCGGGTGCGTCATCGGTGACGGCCTCCGGCGAAGCGTTGGCGGCTTCGCGGACCTGCTCGATGAATGCGGCGTTGCGCGCCTCGATCGCCGCGCGAACGTCGTCGGAAAGCCGGCGACCCATCGCCGCCAGCGGGTCGCGCGCGCGGATCGCGGCAACCACAGCCTCGTCGCGCAGATCGTCGCCCTTGGAATGCGGTCCCATGCGGCGGGTGTCGATGACCAGAAATCCGGGGCGCTGTGTGTCGCGCACGCTCTGCACGGCTGCCGCAACCTGTTCGAAGAAATCGGGGCCGGCATCGTCCACGCGCCAGGTCTGCAGGCCGAAGGCGGCGCCGCGCGCCTGGATGTCGCCGCCGAGGTTCTGGTGAGGCTCGGTGGTCTGCGAAATGCCGTTGTTCTCGACCACCACCAGGAACGGTACCGCCCAGACCGAGGCGAGGTTCATGGCTTCGTACAACAGGCCCTGGCCGAGGGTGCCGTCGCCGATCATCGCGGCGACGATGGCGCCGCTGCCGTGCAGCTTGCGGGCCAGCGCCAGACCGACGCCGATGCCGGTCATGCCGCCCTGTACGCCATTCGAATGAAAATGGCGCCAGACCAGATGCTGGCTGCCGCCACGGCCGCCGCAAGCGCCGGCTTCGCGTCCCATGATCTCGGCGACGAGACCGACGAATTCGCCGGAATAGGTAAGGAAATGGCCGTGGTTACGGTGATTGGAGAGTGCAGCATCGTCCGGATGGGTCAGCGCCCTGACCACCGCCATGGCGCAGATTTCCTGGCCCAGGCAGGTATGCGTGGTGCCGGATACCAGGCCGCGCGAAAACTGGTCGAGCACCAGGAGTTCGCTGGAGCGGATCAGATGGCCATAGGCGTAGAGGTCTTCCGGCGTCGTGCCGATGATCGGCTTGCCGTGTGCATCGCTTGAAAATCCAGGTATCGAGAGGCTTGGCATGGCGGAATATTGTCTTTTGAAGGGGCGGTTCACGTCCGCAATCTACGCACCACAATGCGCGAATACGGTCGGCGCATACGGGCTGGGGCGCGAGCTTAACCCAGTTTGCCCGGCCTTTGTGCTAACGTCTTGGCGCTGCCACGGACTCGAAATCAATCAAAATATGGCCCTGCCCAAGCTCGAACCCATCCGCGACGAGGATTTGCCCGCGTTCTGCGCTTTTCTTCATGCCAATCTCAATCCCGCCATTGCGGCCGATGTCTGGGCGGACGCCTTCCGCCAGGACTGGGGCGTGAACAAACCTAACAATGGTTTCCTGATTCGGGATGATGCCGGCGCAATCGTCGGCGGCATCGGCGCGATCTACGCCGCATATCCGGTACACGGCAAAGTCGAGCAGTTCTGCAACATCACCAGCTGGATGGTGCTTGACGCCTATCGCACCCAGAGCATGCGACTGGCGATGACGCTGATCTCGCAGCCCGGTTTCCACTACACCGACCTGTCGCCCACCGCCGTCGTGGAGCAATCGCTCAAGTTCCTCAAGTTCACACCCATGAACGAGGCGCGCACGCTGTTGTTCAATCTGCCCGCTCCCCACCAGCGCCTGACGGGGGCTGGCATCGCAAGCAATCCGGCACATATCGAACAGGTACTGGATGCAGCATCCGCCAAGGTGTACCGCGACCACAAGCATTTCCCCTGGTTGAAATTCGTCGCCGTCGGCAAGGGCAATGAACGCAGCCTGGTGATCTACAAACGCGCCACGCTCAAGAGTCTGCCCAGCGCGGACATCATCGGTTTCACCAATCCTGAAGTTTTTCTGCGTTTTCTGCCGGTGCTGGGTTGTCATTTCCTGCTTGCAGGCATGGTCACGACAAGAGTGGAGACGCGATTGTTGCCGGCCAGGCCTGTCTGGCCGCATACCGAACTCAAGGGCTACCGGCATCGCGTATTTCGCAGCGATAGCCTGGGCGAAGCTGATATCCAGAATTTGTACTCCGAGTATGTCGCCCTTGATCTCTGATCTCTTTCCCAACGCGAGCCCTGTCTCGCTGCCTGCCGATACGCGCCCGATCCTTTCGGTGGTGGTTCATACGGAAGAGGAATTCGACTGGGATCGTGATGTCTCCCGCGCCGCCATTGGCGTCGAACACATGCGCCACATCGGCCGCGCCCAAGAAATCTTCGACACCTATGGCATCGTCCCGAACTACGTCATCGATTACCCCATCGCCAGCCAACCGCTGGGCTTCGAAACCTTGCGCCGCTATCAGGAAGAAGGCCGCGCCCTGATCGGCACCCATCTGCACCCCTGGGTATCGCCGCCCTTGACCGAATCCCTGGTGCGAGCCAATACCTACCCCGGCAATCTGGCGCGCGAAATGGAATATGAAAAACTGCGCGTACTCACCGATACCATCACGCAGAATTTCGGCGCGAGGCCGCTCACTTATCTGGCCGGGCGCTACGGAAATGGCGGCAACAGCGCCTCGATACTGGAAGAACTGGGCTACGAAGTCGACATCAGCATCGCCCCGCCGATCAACTACAGCAGCGACGGAGGCCCGGACTACTCCAGCTATACCGCCGAGCCGTTCTGGTTCGGTCGCGAGCGCAAACTGCTCGGTTTGCCAGGCGCGGGAAGTTATGCAGGCTGGCTCAAAGGCGCCGGTACGCCGTTTTACCGACTGATTACCCATCCCGGATTGAGTTGGGCGCGTCTGCCCGGCATCACCTCCCGTCTGCGCGCCTTCGAACGCATCCGCTTGTCGCCGGAAGACTACACGCTGTCGGAAATGCAGCGATTGACCCGCTCCATGCTGGCCGACGGGCAGCGCATCTTCGTTTTCAGTTTTCATTCACCATCGGTCGAGCCCGGTCATACGCCTTATGTCCGTGACGAGTCCGATTTGCGCCGCTTTCTTGGCAAGACACGTGACTATTTCGCGTGGTTCATGCGGGAATTGAACGGGCGGAGCCTGACGCCGCTGGAGATCAGGCGGGACTTGCTCGCAGCCCCTGTCATTGACGCAACCTGAATACACTAGCTCGCGTTTTATGTCATTCCACATCAGGGTGAATTGCTATGCATGAGCATATCTATAAGTGGCAGTCGGGTTAGCACTATGCAGAGCATTCTCAAGATTATCCAGAAACTGCTTGATGGAAGATTGCCCTGGAGGCTGAGTCAGGCATTTGCCAAATATCATGTCGAATTTCTTAGACGCTATTACGACAGGGTGGTGGATAAAACGCCGCCAATGATTACCGGCAAGGATGATCTACATTTCGAAATTCACCTGCTGCTGGGAAGTCGACATGTGGGAATGTGTCTTTGGGCGGTTAAAAGTCTGCTCGATGCTGCCGGTAAAAAATATGCCGTTGTATTGCATGACGATGGCAGTCTGAGCGATAAAGACATTGAAAAACTGGAGCGCCACTTGATTGGTGTCAGGGTGTTCCGCAAGCCTGATGCCGATCGGCTGATTGCCGAGAGAATTGCCGGATTTCCCCATGTTGAAATGTACCGGTTCAATCAGTTGGGAAAGACCGAGTGGGGTCGGCGGATGAGCATTTTCTCCCTCAAACTGCTCGATTTCAATCTGTTAACCAATGCTCGCAAGGTTCTTGTTCTGGATACGGATGTACTGTTTTTCAAGAGACCGGATTTGATTGTTACATGGATCGAAGACGTTGATTCCGGCGACAGCTTGTATTGCCACGAATATTATCAGCCGATATTAAATGCCAACCGCAATGTAATCGGATTCGAGCGCAAGAAGGAAATTCCAATCGGTTTCAATTCCGGTCTGATTTGCCTGGATCATGATGCGCTCAACTTGTCGGTATTCGAGTTGTGGCTTGAAAAAAACAGGGAACGTGTCGACAGGGTCTACACATTTGAACAGCATGCGTACAATCATCTGGTAGATTGCAGCAACAGGCATGGAGCATTGCCCGAAAGCTATTCATTTAATTACAACGATACCAACTGCATTGCGACACATTTTGGTATCAAGCTATTCTTCTTCAACAATCTGGAAAGGGTCCGTCGGGCTTTGGCAAGAAAACTCCCTTAAACCAAACCGGGGGGCTTGTTTAGTATTTTTTCTGCTCACAATTGATCTTTTGCCTTCCAGTATTCCCAATAATCAGATGAAGCCTTGCGTTCATAGTGGAGAGTTAGATATGGTTGGTAAATAACTTTTAGTTGCTTGAGTCGAGAGTAATGGTATGGGTGTCTGGGAATCATAACTATATCAACATGATCAAAAAAAACTTTAGGGCTTTTATGGAGAGAATCTGGGCGCCCCCAAAAGAATGGCTCAGATCCGCTCGGCGGCTTGAGGTTGAAAATATAGGAGAACGGATTCGCGACATCGAGAACTGTAACTACTGAATCTGCATTGAGCCCTTGTTTTGTAATCAAATTAGAGCCGTCAATGATTGATTTATAATATTCGCCTGTGCTTAATGTATCTTTCAATATAAGCCTTATTTCTCCAATCGTTAAATTGGGTAGGTCATAGTCTGCTTCTATTTGAGCAAGATTTGACACAGGAGATTTAGGTGCCAATAAATTTTCCAGCTTCTGCGGTGCATCAGCCACTGAAGATAAATTGGTTATTTTTTGATGGTAATTTTGAACCGAAATAGACCTGGAAACAGCAAAGGGGGCCAAAGCAATTAATAAAATAAATGGCAAAGTTAAATTGCTTTTTTGGTCGCTTGCGTTTGAATTTGACGCTACTTCAATAAGGTTACGACGCTCAATTTCAAAAAAACATATCAGTGGTGCAAAAAGGGCTGGAAGGCCGCTCGGTTCGCCGTTTTGGTCAAGCAGAACTAAACCAATCGCGAGGCAACCTGATACATACAATAAGTCCAGAGGTGTTCGCCTAACTCGCATCCATAAATACAATGTTGATAGAAGTGCAGCGACAATCAACTCAAAATCTTTTAGGGATCGGGCAATTGTTCCCCATAAATTTGATCGATATGCTCCGCGTGACTCAATTGCAACGAGAATTGAATTTATATATCCAAAAGTGGATTGAGTCAAAATCTCCCATAACAAAGCAAGAAGTCCAATGGTTGCGATGCCGATAAGAGCGACTCTTTTTTCATATCTACCAACTAATGCCAGCGCAATCAAAAAACAAAATGCTACTATCCCGTAGGTTATTTTTGTGTAGATTTGAAATGATATGAGGAGGGCAAGTGCTGTTACATCAAATATCATGCCAATCTTTGTAGGCGCTCTTGGTGATACGTAAAAAAGGAAGGTCAAAAAAAGTGCTGCCCAACCAAAGCGGTTATAATACATGGCCCAAGAGTTATCTTCGTAAAACACGCCCATTCCAAGCGGAGCAACAACTAACAACCAAACAATCAAGATTATCAATATAATCATCAGCGACCCGAATCGATCAGATAGAGGTCTTATGCAAATAATGCATAGGAACAAGAACGTTGCCTCTGTCTGAAGCGCAAATACCGTACCGATCCCTGCACCAGATGCCAAAAAATAACCGGACACCAAAAAATTGAGAGGCCCAATTGGTGTGGAGAAATCAACATTTGGCATACCTCCTAAACTTGCTCGATATGCCGCATCAAGAAGTGCTACGATGTCATTTAACCAGATTGAAATATATACCTTCCCTGGGAGATTCAATAATATGTATGACGTCGTAACTAGACATAGGATGGTTGCCAAGCCAATGAATAATGGCAACTGAGTTGTCTTGGGGGTGTTTATTTCCATGTCATCACGCCGTATTGTGGATTACCCTTGGCTAGGGAAAAAAATGGCCGCCAGAGGGCATGATGACATAGTCCGAATGGGAATAAGTGTCGCGGTGTAGTATCTGTGCATGGTGACGAACCAGCTACCGTCATCGGCGTTGTAGGGCGGGAATTCCGGCGTCGGAAACGGGAACAGCAGGTACAGCGCGGCGACCGCCCAGGGCAGATGACGGCGGCTCATGTCATTCGGCGGCGGCGATGACTTGCCGGATGACCTCGTTCTGCTGATCTTCCATCCCGACCCAGAGCGGCAGCCGAACCAGACGGTCCGACAGTTCTAGGGTATGGCGCATTTCGCCCGATACGCGTCCGTGTCGGCGTCCGGCGGGCGCCGAATGCAGCGGCACATAGTGGAACACGCTGCTGATGCCGGCCGACTTGAGCGTTGCGATGAAAGCCGTGCGTTTTTCCAGGTCGGGTAACAGGAGTTGATACATATGGGCATTGTGGATGCTGTCCGCAGGCACTTGCGGACGGCATACCTTGCCGCGCTGTTCCAGGTCGGCGAAAGCGTCGTGGTAGGTCTGCCAGATGTCCAGGCGACGCCGGGTGATGGAATCCGCCTCTTCCATCTGCGCCCAAAGGAAGGCCGCGATCAGTTCGCTCGGCAGGTAGGAGGAACCGATATCCACCCAGGTGTATTTGTCCACCTGTCCACGAAAAAACTGGCTGCGATTGGTGCCCTTTTCGCGAATGATTTCTGCACGCTCGGCCAGTTCAGGGTCGTTCACCAGCAGGGCGCCGCCCTCGCCGGAAATGATGTTCTTGGTTTCGTGAAAGGACAGCGCCGCGAGGTGGCCGATACCGCCAAGCGGGCGACCCTTGTGGCTGGACATGATGCCCTGTGCTGCATCCTCGATTACCAGCAGTTTGTAACGCGCGGCGATGTCCATGATGGCATCCATCGCGCAGCCGACGCCGGCGTAATGCACCGGCACGATGGCGCGAGTCTTGTCCGTGATGGCCGCTTCGATCAGCGTCTCGTCGATGTTGAGCGTGTCCGGGCGGATGTCCACGAACACCGGTACCGCGCCGCGCAGCACGAAGGCATTGGCGGTGGAGACGAAGGTATACGACGGCATGATTACTTCGTCGCCGGGCTGGATCTCGGCCAGTATGGCGGCCATTTCCAGCGCCGCCGTGCAGGAGTGCGTCAACAACGCGCGGCGAGCGCCGGTGCGGTGCTCCAGCCAGGCATTGCAGCGTTTGGTGAATTCGCCATCGCCGGCCAGCCAGCCGTTGTGGTGCGCCTGCGCGATGTACCAGAGTTCCTTGCCGGTCATGTAGGGTTTGTTGAATGGAATGTTCATGTTTAATTTCTTCTTGAATCAATCATCGACGTTACGTTGGCATGCTTCGCTAATGGTGTATGACGCGTTGTTTTTCTGACGATGAAATATGTCTGGAGATGCAGGCTTGTCCAGGGTCAGTTTCAAAACCTTCGCCTCGCCGCAACGCGAACAGCATTCAGCGCTCGTTCCACTTCGAAAGATAACAGGCTCATGCGGGGATGGCGTCTGAGTGCCGCAGGGCAGTATGTTCGTCGGGTCGGACGCTGTCGCCAGGCTAGCCGAGCGTGGATATGCAGGCCCAAAAAATCTGATCAGATTCAGATTTTCTTGTTTGATCCCCGGCCCGATAACCAGACAAATCGGACCTTGCTCGCTGTAAAGAAGGTCGGCCAGAAGGCGCAACTCGGACAGTGGGTAACTCGTTGCTTCATAGGCAGGGGGCCACAAAAGCGCTCTTGCATACTGAAGTCGATGCAGGCCTGGCAGTTCCCGCAGATAGGTGTAGGTCAGGGGATGCGCGATGCTGAAAGTGGCAAGAACGACCATTCCCATGATGGGTATCAGGAAGGCATGTGAAGAGCGAATCGCACCAATCCTGCTGATTGAAGCCAGTCCTATGGCCCCCAGGGGGATCATTGTTACGACGAGTGGCACAAACATGCGGGTCTGGACTTCACCTCCAAGGTATTTCATTGCCAGTGGAATGATGCAAAGCAGGAACCAGAGCCAGACAAACCTGGATAGCGGGGTACGCCAGCCTGAACGCAGGGCGAGCGGGATTGCCAGCCAGAGCAGGCCGGTTGCGATCAAGGGCGTGAACCGGCCTGCTTCGCTGCTCGGTAACACTGTATTTACGTGCGTCAAGAAGGCCAGCACGGTTTCCGGCGAGACCAACGCGCCAAAAAGCCGGTAATGCAGGCCGTAGCCGGCTATGGCGGTTCCAGCCGCCCAAAATAGAAGCATGGCGACGCGTCGCCGACTGTGCGAGGTTGGCGGCGCCAGCCAGAGAGCCAGATAGAGCGCGACGAAGAACCACACCGTCTCCAGCATGATGGCGAAGGAAAAATACGCAAGCAGGCCGCTTGCAGCAGCCCATTGCCGGCTTTGGTGCTGTATTGCATGCATGATTGACCAGAATCCCAATGCGATACACAGCAGGGCGGGTATCTCGGCGACCAGATTCGCGGCCATGTAGGAATAACTGCCGGACAAGCCGTATGCGAAAGCAGCGAACAAGATGTATCGGCCCAAGCGCTGGCGTTCCTCGCCAACCGGCAGATAAAGGTTGGCACAGGCTCGGCCGGCGAGCGCAGTTGCAACAATGCCAACAGCAAATACCAGCGCGAAGATCAGGCCGGCGGCCCTGATCCCGGTTTCTTCGTTGCCAAAGACGTAGATGAGACTGCCAAGCAGTGTGATGTGTCCGAGCCGGGTGAAGCGCCAGTAGGATTCCGGATAGCTTTCTCCTGCAGGTAGTTGGCCAGTAGTGACCTGGCTGGCAATTGCTTCGCCATGCTCGATATAACTGGCAATCCAGGGCGTATCCGCAAAGCGCTTTGCGTTATAGAGATAAATCGGTGCATCCCAATGTGAGCGCTGCATGGGTGACCATGCATTGGCGAATGCCAGCACAATAAGCAGTAGTGCAAGCAAACCAAAGCCGGTTCGGTTGATCATGTAACTTCCCTGCTCTGCTATGGCATCGAAGGACTGGTTGCGGAGTCGGCACGCAGCATGGAGATTCGGAATTGCTCGGCGCTATGAATGGGCTTGGTCGACAGGCGCTGGTTTGAAAACCCAGAGTTTCTGGAGAATGAAAAAACTCCCGGCCAGCGTCAGAATCATTATTCCCTGCACGATTTGATGGGGATAGCCAAGTTTGTCGACGAACCAGGCCAGTGCGAGCAGGTTGCAAAGGTAACCACCGGCATACAGGGTGATGTAGCGCAGCAACGCGGCATCGAAGCGGCCGGTATGGTTAAAAGTCCAGCGTTTGTTGAACAGAAATGTCTGTGCCACGCCCATGCCGTAAGCCAGGCTCATGGCCAGTTTCGGCCCCATGCCGGCAGCGGTCATGCCCAGATAAAGCAGATAAAGCACAGCGTTGGAAGCCAGGCCAACGACCGCAAAGCGCAGGGCTTGCAAATGTACGCCTGCAAAATCAGGCATCGCGTAACCAATGCAGCGTGATTTCCGGCGGCCGGAAGCGAAAGCCCAGGCTGGCATAGAGATTGAGCACCGGTGTATTGCCTCCAGCAATCGTGGTGCCGACACTGGTCATGCCTTCCCGTTGATGGAAATGCAGCATCTCACGCCAGACCCGCTTGCCGTAGCCTCTGCCCTGAAAAGCCGGTGCGATTGCGGTGAGATGCCAGTAGCTCTCGCCGTCAGGCTGGTTTTCGGTGATGAAAAAGGCAACCAGATCGGACCCGTCGCAAATCTTGTACAGATTTTGACGGGCGTGGACGTGACTGTTGCGAACCCAGACCAGATAGCGGTGGTCGGCCAGTTCGCGATCCAGTCGCGGATCAGCATGAAATCGCTCGTATCCAAAGGCTTGCGCGGCGATTGCTTCGATTTCGGGCAGGTCCGAGGCGTCTGCCCGAACCACGTCCAGTCCCTGGGGGGCGCAGGAAAACGCCTGGAGATCGGATAAATGGGGATGCAGCACCATTTCCACAAATCGAAATCCGATCTGCTCCAGCAGCATCGATTCACGCAAACGGTTATGCGCCAGCCGACAACTGGCCAGCCGAATCTGTTCCTGCTCCATCCAGGCCCGGAATGGCGGCATATCGAGTAATGCCTGTGCCGGGTCGGCAACGGATATTCTCGAAATCTGGGCAACAGGAAACCCGAAGATGTCGCTGTCCCAGGGCACTCTGAAGTAGGCCAAAGAAAGGGCATCGGTTTCTTGCTGAAGTAGATCGAAATCAAATTTCATGTTGTCCCGCCTGTTCGCGAATCAAATAGGGGGGCCGATCCATACTGCGAAAATGCATGCGCGCAAGGTACTCGCCGATGATGCCGAGCGCGAAAAGTTGCGCACCCGCGAATATGGCGATGATTGATGCCAGAAACGGGAAGCCGGGTACGCTGCTGCCGAACATGAGCGTTCGCACCAGCACATAAGCCAGAACGACGAAGCCGAACAGGGAAAAAACGAAGCCCATCAGGCTGGCGATCTGCAATGGCAGAGTGGAAAACCCGGTCATCATGTTGATGGCGTGGGTAATCAGCTTGCGCACGGTGTAACCGGAAGCGCCTGCTTCGCGCGAAGCATGTTTGACCGTCACGGAACCGAATCGGGTTGTGCCCCAGGTCAGTAGAACATCCAGATTGACCGTTGGGCTGCGGTAGTCATGGAATGCCTGACGCAATTCGGTGCGAAACGCTCTGAAGGCGCTGATCTTGCGCGCGGTTTCAGCGCCCATGGCGCTCTGCAGGGCCAGTTTGGTAATGCGTGAAGCCAGATCGCGCAGCAGGCCATGCTGTTCACGCTCGGGGGTTCCGTAGACCATGTCGTAGCCTTCAGCGAGTTTGGCGACCAACTTGGGAATTTCTTCCGGCGGATTCTGCAAATCGTCATCCAGCGTGACCACCACCTCGTTTGCAGCCGCCCGTATACCGCACAGCAGGGCATTGTGCTGGCCGTAGTTGCGCGACATGCGCAGGCCGCGTACACGGCAGTCTTCCGCCGCCAGGGCCTGGATGACCTGCCAAGACCCGTCACCGCCGCAATCTTCCACGAAGATGATTTCGAAACCGGTGGATTCCTGCTGCATCACCTCGACAAGACGCGCATGGAGTTCACGAAGACTCGACTCGGCGCGATATACGGGCACGACTACCGATATGCTGGGCACGGCTCTCTTTCCGTATGACATACCCCCTTGGGGCGGCGGGCGAATTGTACATGCCCGACATCTCCGTCCATGACGGGGCGACTGCTACACTCGCTCGCACTTGGCAGCCTCATGACATGACTTTGCTCTACACACTTCCGCTCGCCTGGCTGGCACTGGCCGCAGCCCTGTTATTCATCTGGCGCAAGCAACTGTCAGCTCTCTGGCGCGAGCCCGTATTCACGGCGCCGATTCTGATCGTGGAAAGCGATGATTGGGGCGCCGGCCCTGTGTCCCAGGCCGAAGCGCTGATCAACCTTGCGGATTGTCTATCCCGTCATCATGATGCCCGCGGCCGGCCGGCGGTGATGACCCTGGCGCTGGTTCTGGCCCTGCCAAAGGCAGGTATGGCGGGCCGTGTGACCCTGGCCGATGCCGAACAGCAATCGATACTTGCCGCCATCAATGCCGGACGCAAGCGAGGCGTGTTCGCTTTGCAACTACATGGATTGTTTCATTTCTGGCCTGATGCAGTCACTGCGGCGGCGCGGACTCAGGCCGGGGTGGCGGCCTGGCTTGAAGCGCCAGTCCTGACCGAAACATTGCCTTCCCATCTGCAGAGTCGTTGGACTGATGCCGGAACATTGCCTTCACGGCCACATGCTGCGGAGGAGATTGTTCGGGCTGTGGCTGAGGAGACAGCACTTTTTGCCGAGATGTTCGGTGATCCGCCAGAGGTTGTCGTTCCGCCCACTTTCATCTGGACCGATACGGTGGAAGCCGCCTGGGCAGCTGCAGGGGTAAGGACGATCATCACACCCGGTCAGCAGTTGACCCATCGTGACTCGGAAGGCCGACCGAGCGGCGGGGGTCGTGCTATCCGCAACGGTGAGCAAGGGACCGTGGGTGTGTTCTACCTGGTCCGCGACGATTATTTCGAACCGATTTTCGGACATCAGCCGGAACAGGCGGTGGCTTCTCTTGCGAACAAGGCGTTGCTCGGTCGCCCCTGTCTGCTGGAGACGCACCGATGGAATTTTCTCGCTTCGACAGGCGGCCAGCCGGCTGCGGCGATGGCTGCGCTGGAGGCGATGTATATTGCGGCCAGGCGCGATTTCCCGACTCTGCGTTTCGTTTCCTGCGCGGAATTGGCGCTTGCGATCCGGGTAAATGATCCAGACTGGATCGAACAATCCGCGCGGCGTCGGTTTACCATTTGGCTGCGCCGCGTGGCGACCCTGCCGCGCTTTGGCAAAGCCGCACGCATGACTGGACTGTTGCCGATTCTTAACCTGTTCGCCTGATCCGTACGCTCGCTACTCGTGAAACCGACATTGCCTCCTTCCCGCCTGCTGGTTATTTCAGAACTGTTTCTCCCTACCAAGGGCGGCACCACCGTCTGGTATGACGCGGTCTATCGCCGCATGGGGGACAGGGGGGTGCATATCGTGACTGCCGATGTACCGGAGGCAGAGACGATTGATCGCGACCATCCAAACAGCATTCACCGCGTTGGACTCAAGCGTGTCTGGTGGCTGAAGCCGGAATCGCTCGGCATGTATCTGAAAATGCTGGGCCAATCCCTGCTTGTCGCCTTGCATCACCGCTTTGATGTCGTTCACGGCGCGCGCGCTTTGCCCGAGGGTCTGGTGGCCTGGGCCATGGCGCGATTGCTGCGCAAGCCGCTGGTGGTTTACTGCCATGGCGAGGAACTCACGACCTGGGGTCGCGGCAACAAGTTTCGCACCATGCTCTGGGTCTATCGCCATGCCGATGCCAACATCGCCAACAGCGAGTACACGTTGGAGGAAATGGTAAGGCTAGGCGTCCGGCGCGAGTCGATCACCCTGATCTACCCCGGCGTGGATACCACCCGTTTCAGGCCGGGTTTGCCGTGCGACGATCTCGCACAAGCCATCGGCTTGCGGAACGGGCAGCGGCTGATCCTGTCGGTGGGGCGACTGGTCAGGCGCAAAGGCTTCGATCAAGTCATTCGCGCATTGCCCGACCTGATTGCTTCAGGACTGGATGTGCATTACGCGCTGATCGGAATCGGCGAAGACTGGGACTACCTGAATGGATTGGCGCGGGAGCTGGGCGTGTCCGAGCGCCTGCATCTGCTTGGTCATGTCAGCCCGGAGGATCTGCCGCGCTGGTACAACGCCTGCGATGTGTTTGTCATGGCCAACCGAGAGATCAACGGCGATACGGAAGGTTTCGGCATGGTATTCCTGGAGGCGGCGGCGTGCGGCAAGCCGGCCATTGCCGGGGATGCCGGCGGTACCGGCGCGGCAGTTGTGGATGGTGTTACCGGATACCGAGTTGATGGTACCGACCTTGCCGCCTTGACCCGCACGCTGGCTTCCTTGTTCGGTGATGCTGATCTCGCCGCGGGGCTTGGTCAGGCCGGTCTTCTCCGCGCAACCGAGGACTTCAGTTGGGACGCGGTTGCGGCGCGGACGTACGCGCTGGTATGAGCGGCATTGCGTTGCCAGGTCTGCCAGAAGTCCACGGGACAGGTTGAGGCATGCTGTTCAGTTCGCCCGAATTCATCTACCTCTATCTGCCTGCCGTTCTGCTGGGCTTTTTTTGGCTGGCACGCTGGAGCCATCGCATTGCCGCTACCTGGCTGACAGCGGCATCTCTGTTCTTCTATGGCTGGTGGAATCCGGCATACCTCGGTTTGCTGATGGCTTCGATTTTCTTCAACTACAGCATGGGGTTGATGCTGGCGCGCGAATCGACTCGGCCGCCGGCCTTGCGCCGGCCTGGCCTGCTGGCAATCGGCATTGCCGCCAATCTGCTGCTGCTGGCCTATTTCAAGTACGCCAATTTCTTCCTCGACAGCACGAACGCGGTTATCGGAACAGCCTGGGATATCGGCGACATCATCCTGCCCCTGGGCATCTCCTTCTTTACTTTTACCCAGATTGCGTTTCTGGTCGATGCCTGGCGGGGCCTCGCAAAAGAGTTCAATTTCATTCATTACGGATTGTTCGTGACCTACTTCCCGCATCTTATTGCCGGGCCGGTGTTGCACCACAAGGAGATGATGCCGCAGTTCGGCCAGAGCGAGACCTATCGCTTGAACTGGGAGAATCTGGCGGTCGGGCTGACCATATTTGCCATTGGCCTGTTCAAGAAGGTGGTGCTGGCAGATGGAGTCGCGCCCTATGCCAGTCCTGTGTTTGATGCCGCGCACGAAGGTGTTGCCCTGACTTTTCTGGAGGCCTGGGGCGGCGTACTGGCTTATACCTTGCAGCTCTATTTCGATTTCTCGGGTTACTCGGACATGGCAATCGGCGCTTCGCGTCTGTTCGGTGTTCGTTTGCCCCTGAATTTCAATTCGCCCTATCAGGCATTGAATATTGTCGATTTCTGGCGGCGCTGGCATATGACCCTGTCCCGCTTCCTGCGCGATTACCTCTACTTTGCGCTGGGTGGCAACCGGCATGGCAAGGCACGGCGATATATCAACCTGCTTTTGACCATGTTGCTTGGCGGGCTTTGGCATGGAGCCGGCTGGACCTTTGTTGTCTGGGGTGGGCTGCATGGAATGTACCTTGTGATCAATCATGCCTGGACCGGTGCAAGACAGCATTTGGGATTACCCTCAGGCCGCGGCTGGACACGCTTCCTCGCTTGGGTCACTACTTTTTTGGCGGTCGTCGTGGCCTGGGTGTTCTTCCGCGCTGCATCGCTGGATGCCGCCTTCTCCATTCTTGCCGCCATGACCGGGAGCAACGGTGTCTCGGTGCCGGAAGTCTGGCTGGATGGAAGCCACTGGCGTATCTCCTGGGGGTTGAAGCAGGCAGGTATCCAGATTGGTGGCGCTGGGCGGCATGTGCCGGATGCCTGGGCCTGGCTCTGGATTGGGGCGCTGCTCCTGGTGGCGACACGCATGCCCAATACCCAGCGGCTGATGAACGATTTTCGACCTGCCCTCGATTATGTGGCTGAAGCAGGACGTGCGCTGGGCTGGCGCTTCAAATTCAATTCCGCTTGGGTGGCGATGACGATTTTCCTGCTGATTGCCGCGCTGACCCGCGGCGAAGCAGTATCCGAATTTCTTTACTTCCAGTTCTGATGAGTCCGCGCCGATTTTTCTCCATCAGCCTTGCCGCAGCGCTTGCGCTTGTGGCGGGCATGCACGGACTCGCCTGGTGGCTACAACCGGTGTATGGCGATCTGACCCGTATTGGGGGGTATTCCGAACGTGACTTCGGCTGGAATGAGCCGATCCAGGAATTTCATCCCTTGCTCGCTACCTTCGGCGAATGGACGCATCCAGTTGACGTGCTGGTCATTGGCGATTCCTTTGCAAATCTGCGTCCCCGCCAGCAATGGCAAAACTGGCTCGCTGCGCAAACGGGCTGGCGTATTCACACGCTGGACAAGCATCGTGTTGACGTCGGCCAGTTGACCGCCAGTGAACAGTTCCGGAAATATCCGCCTCGAGTCGTAATCTGGAACAACATCGAGCGTGATCTGAAAGCCGAATACAGCGCGCGCGAGACAACTTGCGGCCCACTGGGAGTTCGGTCCGCGCAGCCGTTGAAAATACGATCATCCGAACCCTTGCCCCGGTTGGTGCACCGCTCGCAAACTTTCTCCGAGATCAACTCCGGCTTTGCCAGACGATGGTTGTTCAAATCGATTCAACACGCCTTGAATCTGGAAACATCCGACACGCTGCGAGCCAGCCTTGCGCGCGGCGATCTGTTCAGCAATCGGGTTGCGACTGAAGTCCTGCTTTATCGGAAGGATTTCGCAAAATCCGACTGGACGCCGGTCGACTTGGATCGCATCCGTTGCGGCTATGCAAACCTTGCGCGGCAGTTCGAAGCCAATGGCATGACACGCTTCGTGACAGCTTTGGCGCCGGACAAGTCAACCGCCTATCAGCCATGGCTGGCGCGAGGTGACATACTGCCCGGGAGCCGATTGAATGAATTGTTGAATCCGTTTCCTGTGCCTGATGCCCGGCTTGAAACCGTATTGTCCGGCGCCATAGCCAAAGGTACACGCGACGTTTACCTGCCGAACGACACACACTGGGGCTCTGCCGGACATCGTTTGGCGGCTGATGCAATCCTTGCCATGTTGACTGCCGAAGGACTCTCGAGATGAAAAAAATGAACAGATACGTACTTGTTTCACTTGCCCCACTTCTGTTGTCCTGCCTGCTTCCAGCGCAGGGTATTGCGGGAACCCAGGCGGAATACCAGGCTTTGCAGCAGTGGTGCCTGGGGCGCGATAAATGGACTGCGGAGGGCAGGCATTACGACTATCCGAACCCGGAGCACTATTTGCATTTTCATCACTATTGCGCGGCCATGAACGCCATGAATCGGCTCTACTCAACGGTGGAATCAAAGCAACAGCAGTACCAGGCGGGTCTGGTTGTTGGGGAAACCGGCTATGTCATCTCCCATGCAGCTGAAAGCCATCCGCTGATGTCGGAAGTGTATGCATTGCGCGGCAAGGCGCTGGCGTTGATCAAGCAGACCGGCAAGGCGGAAAGCAGTCTGATGAAAGCTCTGCAATTGGATCCAGGCCATATTGGCGCATACGCAACCCTGGGCAATCTGTATCTGGATACCAGGCGAAAGGCCAAGGCAATCGAAACCGCCAAGGCTGGCCTTGCCGTTGATCCACAGAGCAAGCCGTTACGTCGCTTGGCCAGCAAGCTTGCAATCAAGCTGGAAGAAATCAAATCCGGGGAAGCCCGGGCGGAAAGCGCGGCACCTCAGGATCATCCTGGTGCGGCTGGGGACAAATCCCGAAAGGATGCCTCGAAATCACAGGCTGAACCGGCTCCGAGTGCTGCCGTGCCGCCTTCGGCGTCGAGCAGCGTGTCATCCGAAAAACAGGTTATCGAGACCCCGACTAGGTTGGAGGAGAAATCGGCCGACAGGGAATCAACGCCTGCCAAGGTCGGTTCGTCTAAGAATCCGTGGTGTCGTTTCTGCCCGGAGCCGAACGAGCAGTCGGCGCCCCCGGCTCAAAAGCCATCCATGCCTGAAGCAATCCCCAAAGCCGAGCGGTGATGTCGGATTGAGCGCTGGCTACATCCATGCGGCAATCCGGATCGGTCTCAAGGTCATATAACCGCAATACCATGCCGTCTATCAGGGGTTGATAAACCAGTTTCCAGCGCCCGCTGCGCACCATGCGATCCTTGGCGGCGATGATCTGCTCCTGGTACTCGGGCTTGATCGCCATGGTGCCGCTGCTTGGGTCGGGTATGCCCAGCATATCGAGCAAACCGGGGTATCTCAGATGGCCGGAGGGCATGCCCGGCAGTTCGGTCAACCAGATTCCGGTTTCGTAATAGGCGGCGAGGTCGGGTAGCTTGCCGCCCCTCAATGCGTCAACCAGAGAGACTCCTTCCATCCCGGGAGGGATGGGGATATTCAACAACTGGAGCAGGGTGGGCGCCAGGTCCACGCTGCGGGTGACGCCATCCAGATGCGTCGCTGCGGTGACTTGCGGTCCGGCAATCACAACCGGTACGCGCGCCGAGAAATCGCCAATGGCGGAGTTTCCCTGCCCCCATGTTTCATGCTCGAAAAACTCCATGCCGTGGTCGCTGTAAATGACTACCAGCGTGTTTTCAGCCAGGCCGCTGTCCTTCAGGTAATCCAGAATACGACCCGCTTCGTCGTCGAAACTCTTCACGCAACCATCGTAAAGATCGAGTATCTGTTCCAGATCGAACTCCTCGCGCGGTTCGCCCTGACGCCGAATGATTTCGAACGGGTCGGTCAATTTGGCCATGGCAAACTTGGAAGGTCCGCGGTAGTTGCCATTGGCGTACATCGTGTAATACGGATATTCGCTGGCAAAGGGCGGGTGCGTGCTGGCCATGAATACATTCAGAAAGAAGGGTTGATCCGCTGCACCCAGTCGCGCCAGCATTTGTCTTGCCCGCAAGCCCAGTCGACGGGTTAATGGCACGCCGCCGAGGTAATAGATTTCTTCCAGAAAAAACTTGCCGATGCTGTTGGCGAGAAACAGGGACAGAAAAAGTCGGATGTCCTTTGGCCCCTGGCGCATGAAAAAATGAATGTTCCATTGGTCTCCAGGCAGATCCAGTTCCTGGAATCCCAGATCGAACTTGCCCATGTCGGAGCCCGCCCAATCACTTAGAACGGCGGTATGGTAGCCCGCTTCGGCGAGCAGGCCGGGGAGCGCCGGCAGATTCAGTCGGGTTTGCTCATCGGTGACGAAATTGTCACGCACACCATGCGTATGCGGCCATGTACCGGTCAGCATGGAAAGCAGACTGGGTGCAGTCCGTGCGCAAGGCACATAGCATTGAGTCAGGGAGGCCCCCTGTTCGGCCAGTCGGTCAAGGTTGGGTGTCAGCGAGCGCTTGTAACCTGCCTGGCCAAGGCGGTCAGCGCGCAGGGTGTCCGAGCCGATCATCAGCAGGTTGGCCTGTTTCCGCAGGGTTGCATTGCGTAATGGCAAGGGTTCCTGGTCTGCGATCCAGAACCGATAGATCAGGAACAGCAAGCCATGCAGCAAGGCGATAGCAAACGCCGAATAGTGCGCGCCTTGCCAGAATAGCGAGAACAGACCAAGCGCCAGCCAACTCAGATACCCCCAGGTCAGCACATCAGTCGCCAGGGCCAGTCGCGTCGGAGAGAGTTGCTCCCAAAGCGGGTACAAACGATGAATGGCGTAATGTGAGGAAGCGACAATGACCCCAGGAGAATCATGCAACACGCGGCAGAATTGAACGAAGCTCAGCACGCCAAGCGAAATGGCAGCAGCAAGGGCCGCCACAAGCTTGATGTAGGTGAAGCCGAAGATGGAAATGCCCAACAGGTAGGCCAGCGTGCCAGGCAGTGACAACAGGTTCGCGACGAGAAAAGCTGCCAGTGTCAGTCGCCCCAGGCTGAGTGCAAGGTAGGCGCGATGATGGGTCAGCACTTCGCGACGAACCGGTCCGGTCTGGCTGAAATCGACCAACGACTTGACCAGCAGCAGCAATGCGAAGGTCAATGCCACCAGGCCAGCCATATTGCTGGCCTGGATTGCCAGGGAGAAAAACCTTAGATCATCCATGGCGGTTATATCTTCTGCCGCGCCAGCATTGCCAGCAGCAGACTCAATATCAGCCTGCCGCGATGCATCGGCGCTATCGACAACGCCTGTAGAAGGTCGGTCAGCGCCTGCGCGGTGTATCCCTTTCTGTATGCCCATTTGGCATAGTCGGTCAGCATGCTGGCGTAAGCCTTGCGCCAAAACCCGCCGCGCAGATTCGCGGGCAGCAAGCCGCGATTCTTGCGCATGACATGAATTGCGGCTGAGCGCATTACGTCCAGATTTCCACTCATGCTGGACGCGCTTTTTTCGATACAGACCAGGGCTTCGTCGATGCAGGCAAAACCACCCAGCGCCGCCAGTCGCATCCACATGTCGATATCTTCCAGGCTGCGCAGGTTTTCATCAAAGCCGCCAGCCCGAGAGAATGCTTCGCGCTTTGCCAGAACGGCTGAACCGCTGCCCGCGACATAGGCATTGGCGGCGAAAATCGATTCCAGCGTGGTGGCATTCCCTGTACCGCAGCGCCAGTCCTCCAGCCGAATCCCGGCAGGTGTCAGCACTGCGCTGGCTGTAGAACAAAACAGCAGATCCGGATGCGCGTCCATCAACGCTACCTGGCGCGCCAACTTGGCTGGCAGCCACCAGTCATCGGCATCGAGAAACGCCACGAACTCGCCGCGCGCCGCAGCAATACCTGCATTGCGCGCGCTGGAAAGGCCGCCATTCGGTTTGCTGATTACCCGAACGGCCTCGCCATAGTCGGCAAGGATAGCGGCGGTATCGTCCTTGCTGCCGTCATCCACCACAATCAACTCATGCTCGTGAAAGTCCTGCGCAAGCACGCTGTCAATCGCTCGGCGGATGCACCATGCCGCGTTGTAGGCGGGAATGATCACCGAGATGCGCGGTATGTGGCTGTCTTCAGGCATCTGTGTCATAGCCCAGTTCAGCCATCAGAGGCCGGATCATCGGCAGAATGCGCTCGATGGCTTCCGGGTTGTGTGTCCGCCATTTCTGTTTTTTCGGCGCACCCTTGACGATGCTGGTGGGCGCCAGATGGCTGCAACGCTCGCGCAGGGCCGCGCTGAACGGGACGCCTAGCTGCTCGAACGCATCGCGAAACATCTCCACCGGCCGCTCGAACAGGTCTTCATAACGCAACTGAATCCAGCGCTCTGGCGGAATCAGACGCTTGCCATCCAGGGCCTGTCGATTGGCGGATAGCCACTGGAACGCGCAGGCTTCTTCGAGGCTGGCCTGGTTGTAATCGCGCCATCCCGGTGGAAGGAAGAAATGCCATTCCCTGAACTCGCCGCCATTGATTGCGACGGGTTCCGGAAACGGACCGAAGAATTGAGTGAGATGGAAGGAGCCGTCCGTGCGTCCGAGACGCCAGCCGTCGATCATGGAACTGATGTTGTCGCGCCCGTCACGCTGGATGAAGACATAGCGGGCATTTGGGAAGAGTGCGTTCAGATAAGGGACACGCAGCGTGTTGATGCAGGTCTTGTCAAGCACCTGGCCGCGTCCGAGGCGTTGGAAAAAATACCTCAACGCAGCATCACGGTGTTCTGGTCGAGCCTGCTCAGCGCCCGCTGCTTCGGAGATCCAGCCGTTGTTGAGGGGGCCATAGAGGCCGTTCCAGAACTCCGGGATTTCCACGCCCAGACTGAGGAGTTGCGGCGCGGCTGCCAGGGTTTCATAAGTTACGGTAGTGCCTGAGCGGGAACAACCAATGACGAAGACAGGGTCGGGCTGAGCAGGATGCAAGATGTCCCAATATATTCCCTTGAGGCCTTTGGATAGGGCGACAAGGTTCTTCCGGCGGATTTCCGGATCGCGCAACTTGAGTAAACGGGAAAGAATCGGCACAGGTGCTACCTGATAATGAATTCAGCGAGTTCTGAATGTCCTATTTCACCGCTTCGAGATTGAGGCTGATCTCGAATTTCTCCTCGCCATACGAGTGACGCATCGATGCCCAGTCCTGGAAATCATGGTACTGGCAATTGTCCGGATCCCAGGCCCTGACTTCGCGGTAGCCGCACGAAAGTAGCAATTTCCGCAAGTGTTCGGCATTGAAAGCGAGATGATGGAAGTTGTAGTCATAATCCTGTCCCCCCATCAGTGGACCTTGAATCGCATCAATGCTGCGTTGGGTGGCATTATAGATTTCGACGATGCGGTCGAAATCGGGTACCGAAAGTCGCAACACTCCGCCGGTCTTGAGAATTCGGCGCATTTCGCTGAGTACCGCAATAACCTGCCCGCGCTTTACGTGTTCAAGTACATGGCACATATAGATCAGGTCTGCCTGGTCACTGGGGAATAGCGGCAGGCTGGTGATCTTTCTGGTGACAATATGTACATGCGGAAATTTGCGCGCGTCGATATTAATGTAGCCAGGACTGTTGACCTGACCACAACCAATATGCAGCAAGGTTTTGCCATCCGCCTGCTGTGGAAAGCGGTGTTTGGCGGAACGCCACCACATAGTACGTAACCATGTCTTTACTTGTTGATTCATCGCTTTTCACCCGCTCATGCTGAATTGTGGAAATTCTGTAACTCTTGGAATGTTCTGGCTTTACTGGCTTGAATGCACTGGTTTAAAGGCAATATCCTCGGGATTATCCAGAATCAAGCCTGCAATCGTTGGCCAGGTGTAATGTTCTGCTGCCCGACAAGCATTACCTTCATAGATCGCCTGTTCCTCGGCTGACATTTTGATAAACCGGAAGAGGACTTCTTTCAGATCGGTTGCACTCTCTGAAGGCACGATCAAGCCGAGGTCGTGTTGCCGGCTTAGCTCGCCAATTTCACCCGTGGCCTGGCTTAATGTCATGCGGCCATGCGACATGGATTGTTGCAGAACTCCAGACGCCCCAAGAAATCCGCGGTAATTGGCCCATACGGCATCACATGCTTCGAAATATTGTCTGCTGCGCTGCTCAGACACAAATTCCGGGTCGAATTGGACTTTGACATTCCATGCCCCTTTACTGAATGGGTGCGGCTCTGACTCTTTATGCTTGCCTACGAAAAGCAGTGTCAGATTGGCCGGTTCCTTGAAATGAGCGACTGCTTCGGCAAGCGCATCGAGATTCTTGCGATATACGGCTTGCCAGCCGAAAACAAGCAATACACGCGCGTCGCTTGGCAGACCCAGATCGATACGAGCCCGGGCGCGATCAGCATTGCTGGCGGGAACGGGCCACAGGCCCCATGGCACATAACGTCCAGCCAGGTCGTTCTGGATGATTCGGCGTATCTGGCCCTGCAATTCCTGCGAATGAACGAGCATGTCAAAGCTGCCGATACGTCGTCGATCGAGTGATAGATACCGGTGGATGCGACGTGAGAAGGGACCGCGCCATGAAAAGGGATGGTGCTCGCTGAAGGAAGTGCGAAAACGATACAGGCCGAAAAGCCTGGCCAGGGAAAGGGGCCACAGCCGTCGCTGATTGCCGGGGTCAAGGTCGGTCCAGTAAATCATGTCCCAGTCGTCGTGCCTTGCATTCAGAATCAACCAGAACAGGCACTCTTGTATGGGCTTGAGACGGGGAAGCAGACGAGTCAACCAGGGAAACGGCGTCAGCGGAAGTTCGGCCAGGCAAATGGTAGTGACCTTTTCGCCTAGAAAATCAAATCCTCCTGCGACCTGACGCGGATGCAGCAGTGCAACCTGTGCCCCGCAGCGGGCGAAACCTACGGTCAGATCACGAGCGAATATAGGGTAGTGCCCGCCGCCGTGTGCATATGGTGATACCACCATGATTCGCTTGGGCCGGGATTGTCGATTCTGCGTGGATGCGGCAATCGGGTGGCCCTTGTTATCGGGTTTGATCTGGATTGGCATGATCAAGTCATACCTTTTCGGGTATGGCTTCGGTTGATGAAACCAATCCGTCGGCATGAGCGTTCAGCTCACTCAAGAAAGTGTTTTCAAGCATCCTTTTCCCCTCCATGCGAAACAGAGGGGCACCGCCGATCAATGCGGCAACCTGGCTGAAGCTGCTGTAATAAGTGCCGATCACGCGACGACAGCGGGCGAGCAGATACATTTCGATCAGCGCATCGGAGACATCCGTGGTGCGCCATGTGTTGGGCGGGCGCAGGCCCAGCGTGCCTTTTATCTGCCCAATCAGCCGGGAAATCGTGCCCTGAGACCCGTAATGTGCTCGCACATGATGGGTATAACCCTGTTCGTCAAAATTCTTGCGGTACAAAACCAGATTGCTGAAGGCAGCGCCAAGTTTTGCAGCCACCTCTCTGTTGTCAGTACATATGAATACCTGCTCTTCATGCAAAGCCAGGTCATCGATGGCGGCTTCAAAGCCCTCGATCAAAGATATTTTATTGGGATCGAAGTCAGGGTCGTTCCTGATCCACCAGTCATAAGCATGCACATTGTCTGTCATGCGGATATGCATCCCGATACTCTGATCAAGAGCATGCCTGTGCGCGAATTCATCTATCCGCGCCTGCAATTCCCGACGCGGTCGAAGGGAACGCAGATACCTGACAGCCAGCCTGGAGAAATCCTCCCGCGAGCAGATATTCTGGGCATGCGACCGCCAGACTTCGGTAAACCAGACTGATGAATAATAAAAACGCTCAGGGTGGCTTGCCTTGCGCCCGGCGGCTTCATCGGCATTGATCAGGCGAACATCTTCCCAGCCGGTGTTCTCGAACAAATCCGTGAAATCGGCATCACAGGCGCCATCCTTGTCCCAATGCAGCAGCATCGGGACTTGCTGGAATTCGGCCAGCGCACGGAAACCGACCAGGGCGCGCAAGCGGTTGCCGAGTCCGTCCTTGGCCGAGAAGACCAGCGCGTCGTCACTCATCCGAGGAAGTCCCGATAGGCTCGACTCAACCCTGTCTTGAACTCGGTGCCGGCTTTCCAGCCAAGGTTGTGCAGACGGGTAACATCAAGCAATTTTCGCGGGGTTCCATCAGGTTTGCTCGCATCGAACTCGATGTTTCCCTGGAACCCAACGACTGTCCGGACCGTCTCCGCGAGTTCACTGATCGACATGTCATCTCCCACGCCAATATTCACCAGCGGCGGCATGAAGATCCCGGTCTTGGCTTCGTCGCTACCGAGCAGGGTCTGGAATTTATCGTCCGGCAAGTTCATCAGGAAGACGCAGGCATCGGCCATGTCTTCGCTGTAGAGAAATTCGCGCTTCGGCGTGCCTGTGCCCCAGACCGTGACGCTGGCGGCATTGTTCTGTTTGGCCTCATGGAACTTGCGGATCAGAGCCGGGATGACGTGGCTGTTTTCCGGGTGGTAGTTGTCGCCCGGGCCGTACAGGTTGGTTGGCATGACGGCGAGATAGCGGGTGCCATATTGGCGGTTGTAGCTCCAGCACATCTCGACGCCGGCGATCTTGGCCAGGGCATAGGGGCGGTTGGTGGCTTCCAGCGGGCCGGTAAGGAGATGTTCTTCCTTCATCGGTTGCGGGCAGCGTTTTGGGTAGATGCAGCTTGAGCCGAGGAACAGCAGTCGTTTGACGTTGTTCTTCCAGGCGGCGTGGATGATGTTGGTCTGAATCGCGAGATTGTCACGGATGAACTCGGCCGGGTACTCGTTGTTGGCGTGGATGCCGCCGACCTTGGCCGCTGCAAGG
The DNA here is from genome assembly GCA_945897955.1 of Tepidiphilus sp. J10. Classification (GTDB taxonomy): domain Bacteria; phylum Pseudomonadota; class Gammaproteobacteria; order Burkholderiales; family Thiobacillaceae; genus PFJX01. The sequence goes on from CAMDGQ010000044.1 coordinate 30,393, forward strand.
AGTACAAATTCCGGCTTCTCCTTTGCAAAAAATGTCTCGACGGCATTCTGGTCGGTAAGGTCGAGTTCGGCGTGGGTGCGGGTGATCAGATTGGTGTAATCCCTGGCTTGCAGGTTGCGGACAAGGGCGGAGCCAACCAGGCCGCGATGGCCGGCGATATAAATCCTGTCGTCGGGTTTCATGGCTTTTACTCGTGGTAGTCCATTGTCTTGTAGCCGTGTTTCTTGACCAGTTCGTCGCGTTCGGCGGCCTTCAGGTCTTCGCGCACCATTTCGGCGACCAGTTCGTCGAAGGTGATCTTCGGCGTCCAGCCGAGTTTGGCTTTGGCCTTGGCAGGATCGCCGAGCAGAGTTTCGACTTCAGTCGGGCGGAAGTAGCGCGGGTCGACGGCGACGATGACCTTGCCGGCGGCGTTGTAGCCCTTTTCTTCCACACCTTCGCCTTGCCAGCGGATTTCCATGCCGAGTTCCTTGGCGGCGGCGTCGACGAAGTCGCGTACGCTGTATTGCACGCCGGTGGCAATAACAAAGTCCTCCGGTTTTTCCTGTTGCAGCATCAGCCATTGCATTTCGACGTAGTCTTTGGCGTGGCCCCAGTCGCGTTTGGCGTCCATGTTGCCGAGGTAGAGGCATTCCTGCAGGCCGAGCTTGATGCGCGCCAGGGCGCGGGTGATCTTGCGGGTGACGAAGGTTTCGCCGCGGATCGGGCTTTCATGGTTGAACAGGATGCCGTTGCAGGCGTACATGCCGTAGGCCTCGCGGTAGTTGACGGTGATCCAGTAGGCGTACAGCTTGGCGCAGGCGTAGGGGCTGCGCGGGTAGAACGGGGTGGTTTCCTTCTGCGGGATTTCCTGCACCAAGCCATACAGTTCGCTGGTGGAGGCCTGGTAGAAGCGGGTTTTCTTGTCCAGGCCGAGGATGCGGATGGCTTCGAGGATGCGCAGCGAGCCCAGTGCATCGGAGTTGGCGGTGTATTCCGGCTCTTCGAAGCTGACCGCGACGTGGCTCTGTGCGGCGAGGTTGTAGATTTCATCCGGCTGCACCTGCTGGATGATGCG
>CAMDGQ010000045.1 GCA_945897955.1 Tepidiphilus sp. J10
ACCATGCGATAGGTGGCGATCTTGCTGCCGCGACGGGCGGCCCGTTGCGTGAGAAAGCGCCCCTGGAACAGGTGGATGCCCATTTGCCGGCAGGCTTCGTACAGCTCGGTAGAGTCGATATTGCGCGCCACCAGGCGGGTATCCGGATAACGCGCGGCAAGCATGCGGCAACGCGCCAGCAGATCGGGCGGCGCCTGGCTGGCGACATCGCCCAGCGCAATGAACCGGGCGATGTCCAGCGCTTCCGGCAGCCCGCTCTCGATCAGGGCATGACCGCAACTGAGCTGAAAGCCGCTGTCACGCAATGCGTTCAGTCGGTCGAGCACGGCGGCGCGGTCAAACTCGACGCCAGGCGGCGGATCGAACTCGATGACCAGGTTGCCGCGCGGCAAACGCTCCAGCCCGGCGAGATGCAGACCCGATTCGCTCAAGGGCAGAAAGGCCAGGCGCTTGCCCAGCACTTCGGCCAGCTTGTCGCTGGCAAAGTGATCAATCAGCACACTGTCGAAGAACTTGCGCGATGCCGCCTGCCAGGTGTGCGCCTGCATGGCGGCAGGGGTGGGCACGCTGAACACATACGCGACGACCTGCTGCGCACTGTCCAGCCTCGACTCGCGGCGCAGGAACGGCGGCGGCATGGGCGGCGCGGCATCCATCCCGTTCGCCTTCCGTTTTCCTTCCGCCCTGGCGGCGGCAGGTTTGAACAAGCCCAGTAGCCATTGCAGCATGTCAGTCTCTATCTTCAACCTTGAAACAGCAGTTAACCCGTCCGAGGGCGGGGTGGAGAAGCCGGCTGGCAAGGCGCGACAACGAGTCATGCCGAGGCATGGCGAGGCGGAGCAACGCCGCCAGACGGCTTCTCCACCCCGACAGCGGGCGGGTAGCGGGCTCACCTAATGGGTGAGCGTCATCGAAGCGCAATACATCAGCCAGCATGAGGCCTCACAAGGGATAAGGAGCGGTCAACTGCTGTTTCAAGGTTCAATCCAAAGCGCCCGCAAAGCTGCTTGCCTGCGCAAGTCCGCGTGAGCTCGGGGAGATGGCTGCACGCGGACTTGCGCAGGCTAAGCACTAGAATTGCATCCTCGACTTGTTGGTACGGATGCCGAAGAGGCGCCGTTTCCGCGATCTCACTCCCGACGCATCACGCAGAACCTGATTCGTTGCCTGACCGCAGCCAGTCCGGATAGACAGTCCAGTTTACGAACACGCACCATGACGTTTAGCGCCGAGCAAGACAACGATGAAGGCCTGCTGGCCAGGTTGATCCACGACATGCCGTTCATCGGCATGGCGCTTGTAGCACCGGACAGCGGGCAATGGGTACGGGTGAACGACCGTCTGTGCGAGATGCTCGGTTACAGCCGCGATGAACTGCTCGCAACCAGCTGGTCGCAACTCACCCATACCGACGACCTCGCCACCGATCGGAACCAGTTCGAACTCATCCAGGCCGGCAAGCATGACGGTTACACCATCGAAAAGCGCTTTCTGAACAAGCGCGGCGAATGCGTCGAAACCATCGTCAACTGCAAGTGCGAACGCCGCTCGGATGGCAGCGTGAAGTATCTGGTCAAGACAGTCAGCGAGACAGGCTCCCGCAAGCAGGCCGAGAAGGCGCTGCGCACCGCCAACGAGCGGCTGATCCGCGCTCAACGCGCGGCGGGAGCCGGTCTGTGGGATTGGGACATGCGCACGGACAGGCTGGAATGGTCCGCCGAACTGTTCCACCTGTTCGGCCTTGATCCGGCCGAAGTGGCGGCCAGCTTCGCAACATGGAGCAGCATCGTCCATTGCGATGACCTGGGCTCCGCCAGGGAACAAATTCAACAAGCCATTCAGAATCGCACGCCGCTGGCGAGCGAATATCGGGTCATTCTGCCCACGCTGGATATCCGCTGGATCAGCGCGCTGGGCGACACGACATACGATCAGGATGGCAACCCGGTCAGCATGTCCGGCATCTGCCTCGACATCACCGCGCGCAAGCAGGCCAATGCCGTGCTGCGCGCGGAACGCGACACCAGCCAGCGTTACCTGGACATGGTCGAAACCATGATCGTTGCCCTCGATTCGACGGGGCGCATCACCCGCCTGAATCGCAAGGGGTATGCATTGCTGGGCTATGCGGCGGGAGAACTGGAGGGTGAAAACTGGTTCGAACGCTGCCTGCCCGAGTCCGAAGCCGGGTCGCAGGTTTATCCGATCTTCCGGCAACTGATGTCCGGCGAACTGGAGAATGTCGAGTACTTCGAAAACCCTGTGCGGACGCGAGACGGCGAGCAGCGCCTGATCGCCTGGCACAACACCCTGCTGCATGATGATCTGGGCCGGATCAGCGGCGTGCTATCGGCCGGGGAAGACATCACCGACCGCAAGCGCGCGGAAAACGCGCTGCGTTATCAACTTGACCTCAACCAGAGCATCACCGACAAGGCAACCGATTCGATCTTCATCAACGACGCACAGGGTCGAGTGACCTTCGTGAACCCGGAGGGACGGCGCGTCTTCGGCTACGCGGAAGACGAACTGATGGGGCGGCATCTGCACGACGTGATCCACCACAGCCAGGCAGACGGCCAGACGTATCCCATGCATGCCTGCCCCCTGTGCCAGGTCTATGACACCGGCCAGGTGATCCGTGACCATGAAACGATCTTTTTCCGCAAGGACGGCAGCCCGGTCCATGTCACTGCCTCCAACGCCGCGCTGGAAGCCAACGGCGAGCCGGCGGGCGCCGTGCTGGTACTGCATGACGTGACCGCCAGCAGGCGGGTTGAGCGGGCGCTGCGCGAGCGCGACGCCGACCTGAATCGAGCCCAGTCCGTCGGCCGTATCGGCAGTTGGCGGCTGGACGTGCGACTCAACCAGCTGACCTGGTCGCCGGAGAACCATCGCATCTTCGGCATCGCCGAGGGCACGCCGCTGACTTACGAAACATTCATAAGCAGCGTTCATCCGGAAGACCGCGTCTATGTGGACGTGATGTGGCAAGCCTGTTTGCGCGGCGAAGCCTATGACGTCGAGCACCGACTGGTGGTGGATGGCAAGGTCAAATGGGTGAAGGAAAAAGCGGAACTGGAGTTCGGCGAGCTGGGACAGTTGCTCGGCGGCTTCGGAATAACCCAGGACATCACGGACATCAAACTGGCCGAACAGGCCTTGCGCGAAAGCGAAGCGCGCCTGCAACTGGCCACCGAAATCGGCCGCTCCGGCACCTGGGACTGGGATCTCGCCAGCGGCGAAGTAATCTGGTCGCGCGGCCACTACGAAATTCTGGGCTATGAGCAGGATGAGGTGACGCCCAGCTACCAGGCCTGGGCCGAACGCGTGCACCCGGCGGACCTCGCCAAGGTAGAGGTGGGACTGCGCCGCTGCATGGCGGAACAGCAGGACTACGCGGCAGAGTTTCGCGTCGTCTGGCCGGATGAATCGGTTCACTGGATGAGTGCTCGCGGCCGCTTCGACTATGCCGAGAATGGAACCTGCACCCGCATGCTGGGCGTCATGGCCGATGTCACCAGCATGAAGAAGGCCGAACTCGACCTGCTCGACGCCAACCGGCGCAAGGATGAATTCCTCGCCATGCTGGCGCATGAACTGAGAAACCCGCTGGCGCCGATCCGCAATGCCGCCCATGTCCTCCGCCGCCTGCAACTGGATGAGCCACGCGTGCGCTGGGCGCAGGAAATCATCGAACGGCAGGTGACCCACCTGAGCCGCCTGGTGGACGATTTGCTGGATGTCTCGCGCATCGTGCGCGGCAAGGTCAATTTGCGCATCGAGCCGATCGACCTGACGGTACTGATTCGACATGCCATCGAAGCCACCAACCCGCTGATGGAGGCCATGGGGCATCAACTCTTTGCGCAAGTCCCGACCGAGCCGATTGCGCTGAAGGGAGACTCCGCGCGGCTGCTTCAGGTATTGGTCAATTTGCTGGATAACGCCGCCAAGTACACCAAGGGCGGCGGCCACATCACCCTGGATGCCAATGCGCGCGAGGGCTGGCTGGAGATTGTGGTGCGGGACAATGGCCTGGGTATGTCGCAGGAACTGCTGCCCAGGGTGTTCGACCTGTTCAGCCAGGGCGAACGCACGCTTGACCGAGCCCAGGGCGGTCTCGGTATCGGCCTCACCCTGGTCAAGAATCTGGTGGAACTGCATGGCGGCCAGGTCACCGCATCCAGCCCCGGGCCGGGCCAGGGTTCCACATTTACGGTCCGCCTGCCCCTGATCAGTAACGCGCAGACATCGGGTGAGTTTCAGGATGGCTTTGGCGGACGACTGGGACTGCGCATCCTGGTCGTCGATGACGATTCCGCCGTGGCGGAAAGCACGGCGGTATTTCTGGAAATGGAAGGCCACACCACGCGGACGGCGGGCTCGGGCGAAGCCGCGCTCGAGTTGCTGGCCGAATTCCGACCCCGAATTGTGCTGCTCGATCTGGGACTTCCCAGCCTGGATGGTTACACGGTAGCGCGCAGAATCCGGCAGCAGCACGATGGCGATCAATACAAGCTGATTGCGGTGAGCGGTTACGGCAGCGAGGAAGTGATCAGTCGCTGTCTCGCGGTCGGTTTCGATCAGCATCTGCTCAAGCCCCTCGACCCGGCTGCATTGAGCGCTTTTCTGGCCGATTTTCTGCAGCAGGCCTGAGCGGCACTGCACGGAAAGCCGCGGCCTGGATGCAGCGCTGCGGAATCCAGGGCCTTGAGGCTTCCACCTCGCTGCAGGCGGCATGCGTTGCCGGACGCACTCTAAAGAACGGCTTAGCCCGCGTAAGGAAATGAGCAATTTCGATGTTGATGCGACCGGTCTAGTCTTGAACCTGCCCGCTCAGCGCGGAAACCCGGCGCGGGATGGTCGGTCCGCATAGAGCGAACCGCCATTGCCGGCAGTATCGAAGACAAGCTTTCAGATGGAGGTGAGACCAATGCCCATTGCCGCTCCCGTGGAGTCAACGCAACCCTATTCCCGACGTTGGGCGCAGCATTACCACCCCGGCTTCAGGGTGCTGCTTGCGCTGAACGGACACGATCTGAACAGGGAAATTCTGGACAAGGCTTTCAACTGCTGCCGAAATTTGACCGACCGGCTCGATGTGCTGGTTGCCCGGCCGCCGCTGGCGCCGACTTTCCTTCTGGGCGGGTTGCTGATTCGTCTGGAACAGAGCGGCATTGACTATCGCCTGGCCAGTTCCGAAGGCGAACTTGGCGACGAGGTGCTGCATTACCTGCACCGCTTCAACGGCATCAGAACCATTGTGCTCGAACGACATGAAGCGCTGCCCGAGCGGGCGCGTTATGTATTGCGCGGCGAGGGCTATCAACTGATCAGCCTGGACAGGACCGCCGAGTTGAAGAAGGCGGCTTGCAGCGGCCTCGGCCTGGCCGGGACAACGGACATCTGGAACTGAACAGAACGCCGGGATGGCACGGCGCACTTGCAGCCTGCCAGATCGGCCTAGTCTCCCGGCGGGCGCAGATAACTGTCGCTGTCGAGCTGGATTTCCATCATGCCGCCTTCCACCTCTTCCGCCGGCGCGCCAACCAGCTCGGGGAAGGTCAGCACCAGCGCCACCATGATCAACTGGATCAGCACGAACGGAATCGCGCCCCAGTAGATATCGCTGGTGCGAACGGTTTTGGGCGCAACGCTGCGCAGATAGAACAGCGCGAAACCGAACGGCGGGTGCATGAACGAGGTCTGCATGTTGATGCCGAGCAATACGCCGAACCAGACCAGGTCGATGCCCAGCTTGGCGGCAACCGGCGCCAGCAGCGGCACGATGATGAATGCAATCTCGAAGAAATCGAGGAAGAACGCCAGCACAAAGACCAGCAGGTTGACCGCGATCAGGAAGCCCAGTTCGCCGCCGGGCAGCGCGGTGAGCAGATGTTCGACCCACAGATCGCCCTCCAGCAGCCGGAATACCAGCGAGAACACGGTCGAGCCGATCAGGATGAAGATGACGAAACTGGTCAGGCGCGAGGTGGAATCCATCGCCTGTTTCAGCAAGTCCAGACTCAGGCGACGCTTTGCCAGCGCCAGCGCCAGGGCCCCGGCGGCGCCCATTGCACCGCCTTCGGTGGGCGTCGCGATACCCATGAAAATGGTGCCCAGAACCAGAAAGATCAGGATCAGCGGCGGCAGGATGGACGCGCCTGCCTTCAGCCACAGCGCCTTGCCGCGCAGTACCCGCGCAGCGGCCGGCAAGGCCGGCACCATGGCCGGCCGGAACAGCGTCAGCATGAACACGAAGAGCAGATAGAAGCCGGCCAGCATCAGGCTGGGGGTCAATGCGCCGCGATAGATGTCGCCAACGGAGATGCTCAACTGGTCGGCCAGGATGATCAGCACCAGCGACGGCGGAATGATCTGCGCCAGCGTGCCGGATGCCGCGATAACGCCGCAGGCGACGCGCTTGTCGTAGCCGTAACGCAGCATGATCGGCAGCGAAATCAGGCCCATCGCGATCACTGTCGCCGCCACCACGCCGGTGGTCGCGGCCAGCAACGCGCCGACGAAGACCACGGCATAGGCGAGCCCGCCGCGCAGCGCGCCGAACAACTGGCCCATGCTGTCGAGCAGTTCTTCTGCCAGACCGCTGCGCTCCAGGATCAGGCCCATAAAGGTGAAAAACGGAATCGCCAGCAAGGTAGCGTTGGACATGATGCCGAACACGCGCTCCGGCAAGGCCTGCAACTGGGCGAACTCGACATAGCCCATCTGCATGCCGATCAGGCCGAACAGCAGTCCGTTGGCGCCCAGCGCGAAGGCGACCGGATAGCCGATCAGCAGGAACACCACCAGGCCGGCGAACATCAGCGGCGCCATCAGCTCGAACATCAGGCCACCTCCTCGGCCTGCTCGTTGCTATATGGCAACTGCCCGGCCAGCATGCCGGCGCGTTTGATGGTTTCGGCCAGCCCTTGCAGGAACAACAGGCCGAAGCCGAGCGGCAGGGCCAGTTTGATCGGCCAGCGCAACAGGCCGCCGGAGTCGGCGGAAACCTCCTGGATCGCCCAGGATTCCGCGAACACGCTCCAGCTGAACCAGGCCATCAGCCCGGCCACCGGCAACAGAAACAGCACGCCGCCGAAGAGGTCGATCCAGGCCTGTGTGCGCGGGCCAAGCCGGCCATAGATCACGTCGATGCGGACATGGCCGTTGTGCTTCAGGGTGTAGCCGGCGCCGAGCAGGAAGATCAGCGCGAACAGATACCACTGCAATTCCAGCCAGGCATTCGAGCTGAGACCAAAACCGTAGCGCAACGCGGCATTGCCGGCGGAAATCAGCGTCGCTGCCAGCACCAGCCATTTCACGCCGCGACCGACCGCCTCGTTCAACGCATCGATTGCCCGGGCGAATTGCAACCCCAGGGCCAGCAATCCCCGCATATCACTCGCCCGCCAGGGTCATCTGGTCGATCAGGATGGAGCCGACCCGACGCGAACCGCGCGTCTCGATATCGCTGCCGATCGCCACGATGCCCTTGAACATGTCGCGCAGATTGCCGGCGATGGTGATTTCTTCCACCGGGTAGGCGATGACGCCGTTTTCCACCCAGAAGCCGGCGGCGCCGCGCGAGTAATCGCCGGTCACCATGTTGAGGCCGTGGCCCAGCAGTTCGGTGACCAGCAGGCCGTTGCCCATTTTTTTCAGCAGGGCGGCGAAGTCTTCGCCGGTGGAGGGCACGATCAGGTTGTGATTGCCGCCGGCATTGCCGGTGCTGCGCATGCCCAGCTTGCGCGCGCTGTAGCTGCCGAGGAAATAGCCTTGCACCACGCCATCCTTGACCACATCGCGATCGCCAAGCGCCACGCCTTCGGAATCGAACGGCGACGACGACAGGCCACGCGGAATGAACGGCCGTTCCTGAATTTGCATGAAATCGGGAAACACCTGGCTGCCCAGGCTGTCGAGCAGGAACGACGACTTGCGATACAGATGGCCGCCGGAAACGGCCGAAACGAAGCTGGCGATCAGGCCGGTGGCGATCGGCGCCTCGAACAGCACCGGGCATTGGCGAGTGGAAAGCTTGACCCCGTTCAAGCGCCGCACGGTACGTTCGCCGGCGCGCCGGCCGACGCTTGCGGCGCCATCCATGTCGGCAGCGGCGCGCGCCGTGGTGTACCAGTAGTCGCGCTGCATCGCGTCGTTCTCTTCCGCGATCACCGCGCAGGACAGACTCTGCCGGCTGCTCGGATAGCCGCCGGAAAAACCGAGCGAATTGGCGTAGATGAATTGCGATACCTGGCTCGACAGCGAACCGCCCTCGGAATTGGTGATGCGCGGGTCCACATCCAGCGCCGCCGACTCGCACGCGCGCGCCAACTCGGCGGCTGCTTCTACGTCGATATTCCACGGGTGATAGAGGTCGAGGCCGGGAATCAGATCAGCCAGCGCATCGCCACACGCCAGCAAATCAGGATCGGCCAGACCGGCGCATTCATCTTCGGCGGTATAGCGCGCGATGCTGAGCGCCTTTTCCACTGTTCGGGCCAGGGCATCGGCAGAAAAATCGGAGGTGGAGGCGTGGCCGCGCCGCTGGCCGAGATAGACGCTGATGCCGATGCCCTTGTCGCGATTGTGCTCGATGGTCTCGATCTCGCCATGCCGCACGGAAACCGAAAGACCGCTGCCCTCGGAAACCTCCGCCTCGGCTGCGGTGGCGCCGCCGGCCTTGGCCAGATCGAGCACCTGCGCGGCGAAACCCTGCAGGCTGTTGCGCGAAAAACTGAACGGACTTGCGGAATTGAGGCTATTCGACACGGCTGGACCTGAGGTAATCGGCAAAGTCGCTATGATACCAACCCATTCGCGCTCCCCCTCCCCACTTGATGTCGCAAACCCGCATGCAAGAACCCGATTTCGATGCCGAAGATGACGCTGAAGACAGTGTCGTCAGTAAAAGCCAGCGCAAACGTGAAAGCACCGCCCTGCAGGATCTGGGCAAGGAATTGTTCGAACTTTCGCGCGACCAGTTGAAAAAGATGGATCTGCCCGAAGCGCTGCTCGGCGCGCTGCTGGAAGCTAAACGCCTGACCAGCCACGGGGCCATGCGGCGGCAGATGCAGTTCATCGGCAAGGTCATGCGCGATATCGAAGTTGAACCGATCAACCAGCAGCTGGCGGTGATACGCGGCGAATCGAATATCGCCAAGGCGGCATTTCACGCGCTGGAAAACTGGCGCATCCGGCTGATCGAGGATGACGCGGCGCTGAATGAATGGCTGGCTTTGCAACCGGATACCGACGTTCAGCAAATCCGTCAGTTGATTCGCAATGCGCGCAAGGAGGCGACGGAAGCCAAACCGCCCAAATCCAGCCGGGCATTGTTCAAGCTGCTGCGTGAACACAGTGAGCGCAAAGCCTGAATCAGGTTTTTTCGTCACGCCAGACGATAAACCGACAGGCACGCATGGAAATGTCGAAGTTGTTTACAGTACGGCAATCCGGCTTGTGCGCTAGACGCCCACAACGCTGCCCGCCGGCAGAAAATGCCGCGATTTTGTAGCCCTGCGGATGCCAAGCCAGACTGATGGCACGCGACTTGCTCTTGAGCATTACCCCTACCCCCGACAACCACCGTGCCACGTCCCGCCCACCCCAATGCACTGCAAGCCGAATCCGGCAAGGGATGGTCGCCGCCATTCCTGAGCCATACCGGCGTGCTGGCGCATTTGTTGAGCGATCTGGGTGGACGCCAGGAAGCTGAAGCGCAATCCGCTCACCTGCTGTTGATTGATCCCGCTTTTGCATTGCGAGTACTGGAACTTTTCGCCCAGGCGCATGCAGGCGCGTCGCTGAGCGCCTTCACCCACGCCGATCTCCTGAAGGATCTCGATACCTGCACGCTGAAAAGCATTGCGACATCGGCGGCGACCGAATTCCTGACCCGGCCAACACATTCCAATCAGGATGCAACCTGGCGGCTTGCCATACGCGGCGCCGTCCTGAGCCGCATGCTGGCGGAGAAAATCGCCTACCCGAGCCCGGATGAAGCCTGGCTTGCCGGCCTGCTGCTCTGGCTGCCCGGATTTGTCGCGGATACCGGTCTTGATCCGGCGGGAGCCCGTCAATGCGCGCAGGACGCGCTGGATCGCCTGCCGCTACGGACTTTTCTGCCGGACGCCCTGCGCTACCTGGACGAACCGGCGCAACGCCTGAGCGATGCCGCACCCCTGGTGCAATTGACGGTTGCGGCACATCGACTGGTTCCGCTTTGCACTTCTGGCGGCTTGAACCGGTTCAATCTGCCGTTGCTGGACGATCTGTTCTTTACCGCCCGAATCAGCCAGGAAAACCTGCTGGATATGTTGAATACCGCAGACATGGCGGTCGAGGCGCTTTATACGGAAAACGGACGCAGCCATCTGGGCGAGATGACAGTCGATGAAATGGCGTTCGAACTGATTCGATACAACCAGCTTGAACTGGCCGCCAATGCAATGCGTGACAGCGAGGAAAGCGCCATTCTGACGCTTGCCAATCTGCTCGCCAGCCAGGAAGGCATAACCGCGCCGATTTACCTGAAGCGGAACCCGCACAGCGGATATCTGGAAGCGCAAGCACTCGGCGCGCATGCCGCGCCGCCGATCTCGATTCGCATCAACGGCGGCAAAGCGGCCGCCGCGCGCGCACTGCTGACGCGCGCCACGGTCTGCGTGCTGCAATCGGCGCCTGGCGATGCCGCCGTGATCGACCTGCAATTGATCCATCAGGCGGATGCGGACGGACTGGCGGCAATTCCGCTGGGCGATAGCGACAATCAGGGCGTGCTGCTGGTACGCGGCAATGCCGCCAGCATCTCGACGCTGGCAGCGCAGCCGGAGCATTACGCCCGCATGGGTTGGCTGGCCGGCCGCGCAAAGTCGGCGAGCGGTGCCGGCACTGCCGGCAATGCCGCCAATGGCCGCCCGGACGGTTTGCCGGCGCGGGTGCATCGCGCCACGCACGAGATCAACAATCCGCTCGGCATCATCAAGAACTACCTCGCTATCCTGAAGGTAAAACTGGGTGACGACGCCCCGGTTTCCGATGAACTGCGCATCATCTACGAAGAACTCGACCGCATCGTCGGCATCCTGCGCGGTTTGGCGCAAGAAGAAGCCGAACCCAGAATGGTTTCGGAAACCGCCGACATCAACGCCCTGATCCAGGATCTGGTCAAAGTCACCCAGCCGACCTGGCAAAGCAAGGGCATCCAGGTTTCCACCCTGCTCACGCCCGGCCTGTCCCCGATCAGCGGCAGCCGCGACAAGCTCAAGCAGATCGTGCTCAACCTGTTGCTCAATGCCATTGAAGCCACTCCTCCCGGCGGCACAGTCCGCATGGAGACCGCCGCGCTGGCCAATTTCCGCCATCAGCACTTCATCGAAATCCTCGTCGCCGACTCCGGTTCGGGCATCTCGCCGGAAGTCGCCAGCCGCCTTTTCGATCCGCTCGAAACCGCCAAGGGCAATGGCCATGCGGGTCTGGGCCTTTCCATCGTGAAGTCGCTGACTCAATCGATGCAGGGCGACATCACCTTCAAGACCGGTGCATCCGGTACAACATTCCAGATATCATTGCCGACGAACTGACCGGGTTATCGCCGCAGCCTTGACCCAGGGAAAATGCCAATACGAAACAAAGGGTTTGCTGATGTTCGGTAGTTTGGCCTCCGGTACAAATCATTCACCGATCAGAATGCTGATCGTCGAAGATGAACCGCGTTATCTGGAAAGCACCCGTCTTCTGCTTGCTCAGCATGTGCAAGCCATCGACACCGCCATTACGGCCGGGCAATCTTTCGCACTTCTGATGCAGAACAGCTATGACCTGGCGCTGCTCGACCTGCATCTGCCCGATGGCAACGGCCATGAAATCATGGCCTATATCCGCGAACACCAACCCGACTGCCGCGTCATCATCGCCAGCGGCGACAGCCAGATCGACGCGGCGATCAAGTCGCTGCGCATGGGCGCCTACGATTACCTGCGCAAGCCCTACGAGCCTGAAGACCTGATCAACACCGTGCGCAATGTCGTGCGCAAGCTCGAACTCGAACGCGAGAACGTGCGCATGGCGCAACAGATCGAACAATCCGAGCAGTGGCATCGCCTGCTGGTGAACACCTCGCCGGATGTCATCTACACCCTCGACGCGCGCGGCCGCTTCACCTATCTCAACGACAGCATTCAACGTACCCTGGGTTTCATGCCGGGCGAACTGGTCGGCCGCGACTACACCACCATCATCAGCCACGATCAGGCCGAAACCGCGCAGCATCACTTCAATGAACGTCGTACCGGCGAACGCGCCACGCGCAACTTCGAGCTGTTGCTGCGACGCAAGGACGACCTGCTGAGCAGCCTGACCGAGCGCACTTCCGACCAGCGTATCGTGGTCGAACTGTCCTCCATGGGCATGTACCGCCCGGCCAGAATGGGTCTGGGCATGGGAGAGTTTCTCGGCACCTATGGCGTCGCGCGCGACATCAGCGCGCGCAAGCAGGCCGAAGCGACCATCACTTTTCAGGCCTATCACGATCTGCTCACCGGCCTGCCCAACCGTTCCCTGTTCAAGGACCGTCTCGGCCAGGCCATGGTGCATGCCAAGCGCCACGGCCAGACCATGGCGACGCTGTTCCTCGACATGGATCACTTCAAGGTGGTCAACGACACCCTCGGCCACCTGGTTGGCGATGGCCTGTTGCAAGCCCTGGCGCAGCGCCTGCGCGACTGCCTGCGCGAAGGCGACACCCTGTCGCGCATCGGCGGTGACGAGTTCATGCTGCTGCTGCCGCATATCCGCTCGCGCGACAACGCCGCCTACATCGCACAGAAAATCATCTCCTCGCTGAAACAGCCCTTCTACGTCGAGGGCCACGAACTTTATGCCGGCATGAGCATCGGCATCGCCATCTACCCCGACGACGGCGACAACATCGAAACGCTGATCAAGCATGCCGATATCGCCATGTATCACGCCAAGGATCATGGCCGGAACGACTACAAGTTCTTCACCCAGGATCTGCACAAATCCTTCACCGGCCGCCTGGCGATAGAAAACGAAATGCGCCATGCCCTGGAAAAAAAGGAATTCGAGGTTTTCTACCAGCCCCAGGTCGCGGTCGAAAGCCAACGGGTTCGCGGCATGGAGGCGCTGGTGCGCTGGAACCATCCGACCCGAGGCATCGTTTCACCGACCGATTTCATTCCCATCGCCGAAGAATGCGGCCTCATCACGCCGATCAGCGAATGGGTCATGGACGAAGCCTGCCGCCAGGCCCAGCTCTGGCGCAGCGACGTGTTGCCGAAGATCTCGATGGCGATCAATCTCTCCGCGCGCCAGATCGAACACCCGCAATTCGTCGAAAAGTTCATGCACTGCCTGCGCCAGCATGTACCGGACGGACATGGCATCGAGATCGAGATTACCGAAAGCACACTGATGCGCGACATCGATGGCGCCATCAGCAAACTGCGCAAACTGGCCGACATGGGCGTCGAGATTTCGATTGATGACTTCGGCACCGGCTATTCCTCCCTGTCCTATCTGAAGAAATTGCCGATCAACACCATCAAGATCGACCGCAGCTTCATCCATGACCTCACCGGACACATGAACAACGGCAGCACCATCGTCGCCGGCATCGCCGCGATGGCCAAGGGACTCAATCTCAAAGTCGTCGCCGAAGGCGTTGAAACTCAGGAACAGCTCGACTACCTGAAATCCCTCGGCTGCGATATCTATCAAGGTTTCTTCTACAGCCGCGCGGTGAACGCCGAAGCTGCGACCGAGATCCTGACGCGTAATCAGGCCTAGGCGCGTGCGCGCCCGCTTTCCGGGACAATAGCGGCCTGTCATCTTTCTGCTGCCCGCAATGTCCCACCACCGTCTCAGCGCCGACAGCATGACCGAGCGCACCACCGCCAGCCAGTGGCGCGCCGCCTGGTCGCTGTTTCCCTACGTCTGGCAATACAAGCGCCGGGTCATCGCCGCCTTCGGCCTGCTGTTGTGCGCCAAACTCGCCAACGTCTCGGTGCCGCTGGTGTTGAAGGAAATCGTCGACCACCTGGAACATCCGGATGCCTTGAGCCTGGCCGTGCCATTGGGCCTGATCGTGCTGTACGGCTTGCTCCGCTTCGGCAACACCGCCTTCACCGAACTGCGCGACGCCCTCTTCGCCCGCGTCCTGCAACGCGCCATGCGCGGCGTCATCCACGATGTTTTCCAGCACCTGCACGCGCAATCGCTGCGTTTTCACCTGGAACGACGCACCGGCGGGCTTGCAGTCGATATCGAACGCGGCGCGCGCTCGATCCGTTTCCTGATCAACTTCACCCTGTTCAACATCGGCCCGACATTGCTCGAAGTCCTGATGGTCGCCGGCGTCCTGTTCGTCAAATACGACCCCTGGTTCGGCGGCATCACCCTGCTCACCCTGGCGGTGTACATCGTGTTCACCATCCTGATCACCAACTGGCGCCTGAAACACCGCCGCGCAATGAACGAGGCCGACGCCACCGCCAATTCACGCGCCGTGGACAGCCTGCTCAATTACGAAACGGTGAAATATTTCAACAATGAACACTACGAAGCCGATCGCCTGAGAAACGACCTGCGCCGCGCCGAAGATGCCTCGGTGCAAAGCGAAATCTCGCTCGCCTGGCTCAATGGCGGCCAGTCCTTCATCATCGCCGTGGGCGTCACCGCAATGATGGGACTGGCCGCGCAGGGCGTCGCCGACAAGAGCATGACGCTGGGCGATCTGGTTCTGGTCAACGCCTATCTGATCCAGTTGTTCATCCCGCTCAACTTCCTCGGCACGGTTTACCGCGAAATCCGCAATGCACTGACCGACATGGAAAAACTGTTCGGCCTACTCCACAAACCGCCGGAAATCATCGATGCCGAAGCTGCGCCGGCGTTGATGGCCGGCAAGGGCGAAGTCCGCTTCGAACAAGTCAGCTTCGCCTACGACCCGCGCCGGCCGATCCTCGACGACGTCAGCTTCACGATACCGGCCGGACGCAAGCTCGCCGTCGTGGGCGCCAGCGGCGCCGGAAAATCGACCCTGTCGCGCCTGCTGTTCCGCTTCTTCGATGTCACTGGCGGCTGCATCCGGGTCGATGGCCAGAACATCCGCCAGGTCACCCAGGCCAGCCTGCGCAAGAGCATCGGCATCGTCCCGCAGGACACCGTCCTGTTCAACGACACCCTGTATCACAACATCGCCTACGGCCGCCCTGACGCCAGTCGCGCCGAAGTCCTCGAAGCCGCCCGCGCCGCCAGCCTGGACCGCTTCATCGAAGCACTGCCGGACGGCTACGACAGCGTCGTCGGCGAGCGCGGCCTGAAACTCTCCGGCGGCGAAAAGCAGCGTGTCGCCATCGCCCGCGCCATCCTGAAAAACCCGCCCATTCTGGTCTTCGACGAAGCCACCTCCTCGCTCGACAGCGGCACTGAACAATCGATCCAGAACGAACTCGCCCGCATCTCGCAAAACCGCACCACGCTGGTCATCGCCCATCGCCTGTCCACCGTCGTCGATGCCGACGAAATTCTGGTGCTCGAAGGCGGCCGCATCGTCGAACGCGGTGACCATGCCGCACTGCTGGCGCTGGATGGCCGCTATGCCGCCATGTGGCGACTGCAACTGCGCGAAGAAAAGGAACTCGACGCAGCAGACGCACAAGACTAACCCCGCGCAGCCGGCAGCACTCCGGGATCGAGGCCTGACCGCGAGTCGTGCGAGTGGCGTATCCTCCCCGGTCGCCAGCAAGAAAGGACAGACCTGTGACCGCAAAAACCAATGAGCTCTTCGACACCCTGCGCGCCGCCTGCGCCCGCCAGTTCGGCTTCAATCCGCGCCGCATTACGGCAGCCATGCGCTACGTCGGCAAGGAAGGTCATGGCAAGGATCTGGTGCATGTCTTCCGCGATGCGGTCACCCATTCACAGATCGCACTGAAGGGCACACTGGCGACCCTGCGCGAAAAACAGGGCGACAAACCGCATTGGACCGAAGCCGAAAAGGCCCACTACAAAAGCAGCAACGCCGAGATCGACGCCGAAATCGCGGCAAAGCAGGCCGAACTCGATTTCACCCGCAATTGCGCGTTGTATCGGGATCATCGCGAGCAGCTGTTATCGCATTACACGGACTGGCCGGGATTTCAGGCCGATGGACCGCACCCCGGGGAAGCAGCCAGAACGCTCATCGCCACCCTGGCCGCAACGCATGATCCGCGCCTGGCCGAGTTTGCCGAACACATGCATACGAACGACCCCGAGCAATTGGCACACCTGCTGCTGGCACCTTGCCACCTAGAAGTCGAAGCCGGCAAAGCCGCAGCCGGCACGGAAAACCGGAACCCGTAGCCCGGATGCAGCGCAGCGGAATCCGGGGATCGCCGCGCCACGCAAGCTCCCGGATTCCGCTGCGCTGCATCCGGGCTACGCGCTGTCACTCGCAATGACACGCCGCCCGCCGTCTATGCGAGGAAGCGACAGCCAGCGCAGAAATCCGGTGTCAACATCAAACCACTTTATAAAAATCAGTAGCCCAGGAACAGAAAATCCAGCGCCGCAGTGATCCGGGCATGCTGATCGGCAACCGAAGCGATGGGCGTTTTCAGGATGCGCCCAGGCACGGCACCCATTTTTGGGGTTTCCAGAAGGAAATCCTTGCCCTGGATAGTCAAAACCGGCGTGAGTTGAGCGGGTAGTTTGACGTTGGCAAATTGAGCCAGGCTTCGCAGTGGTACCACCATGCGGCTTTCCAGCCCGTCAAGCAGGTTGCTTTGCACATCAAGCAGGTAAGGGGTGGAATTGGCATGCGAACCAGGATTGGGATAGACATCGAAGCGTGCCATCAAAAGGCTCTCCACTCGTCCAGCGGCAGACCTTCCGATTCGACGATAGCGTTGTAAGCAGCAATGAAATCCACGTGCTCTTCCCGCCAGCGGCGTTCCAGCTCACCCCGCACAACCTCGCGCAGATGACTATCGCACACCTGAGAAACATTGATCTGCAGGCTCCTGGCTGCATCAAGCACATCCACACTCAGGCTCAGGTTAATAGCCCGCTTATTGGCATGACGGGAGCGAGTCATATCCTGAGGTAAGGAATTCTGAACGGACGACATACCAATCTCCATGCGCATCATTTAATGCGCACAGAGTAGCAACATGCATTTCAGAAAGCCATGACCATCCGCAATGACGTCAAACGCGTCAATACAAGCACGGTAGGGTGCGCCATGCGCACCGACTCACGTTGAATGGCGCGCACGGCGCACCCTACGGAACCTGTAGCCCGGATGCAGCGCAGCGAAATCCGGGGATCGCCGCGCCACGCAAGCTCCCGGATTCCGCTATCGCTTCATCCGGGCTACGGGTGGCGCTTACGGCTCGGCCGGCGGGCAATGCCAATCTTGTTGAACCCACGCCCACTTGCGGGCGCGGTAATCCAGCAACCACCGTCCAACAAAGATAGCCACGCTCACCCCTGACGCTTCTGGATTGCTGCGCCGTCGCTCTCGGCCAACATGGTTCACAGAGATTCCATCTTGTGCATCATCAGCGGCACATCATCCAGCCGCCAAACGGCGACGTCACTGCGTTGTTGCTGTTCCAAACCGCCATAAACCAGGGCGGCAGCCTTGGGTGGGGACGCAAATCTTGCCGAGAATGTGTGCAGGCCCTTGAAGAAATCCCCGCTGATGGTCGCGCCCGCCTTGATTTCCACCGGAATCACATCCGGTCCCGTTTCGATGAGCAGATCGACCTCGTTGCCTTTGCCATCCCGCCAGAAAGACAGGTTGTTACGCTTGCCGCGGTGTAGGCGGTATTTCAGCGCCTCGATCACCACCAGGTTCTCGAACAGGTTGCCGCGCAAGGGGTGGCGGTTGATATGCAATTCGTTCTCGGCGCCCAACAGATAGGCCGCCAAACCCACGTCATAGAAATAGAGCTTGGGTGACTTTATCTGGCGTTTGGAAATATTGGTGTGCCAGGGTTGCAGCAGAAAAACGATATAGCTCGCCTCCAGAAGGGTGAGCCAGCTACGGGCGGTCGTGTGGGAAACCCCGACATCATTGCCCAGGCTCTGTAAATTGAGTAACTGGCCAACACGTCCGGCGCACAGTCGCACGAATTTTTCGAACAGCGCCAGATCCTTCACCGTGATCAGTTGCCGGATATCCCTTTCCACATAAGTTTCCACATAATCCCCGAGCGCCTGGGTAGGGTTGATGCCGGCATCGTGGATACGTGGATAAAAGCCGTCCAGCAACAAACGATCTGCGGAGAGGTGAATGCCGGCGCCCGCGAGCTCCTCCATGCTCAGGGGCAACAGCTTGAGTAAGGCCGTACGACCAGCGAGGGATTGATTGATGGTGGTCATCACCTCGAACTGCTGGCTGCCCGTCAGAATGAACAATCCCGGTGTATTGCGCTCGTCGATGAGGGGTTGCAGGTAGGAAACCAACTGGGGAACCCGCTGAATCTCGTCCAGGATGGCGCCATCGGGATAGTTGACCAGAAAGCCGCGCGGATCATCGCGCGCAAATTCCCGCATGTCCGGACTTTCCAGATTGACATAGGGCTTGCCGGGAAAAGCCGCGCGACAAAGTGTGGTTTTGCCGCTCTGGCGAGGGCCGGTCACCGTAACGACCGGATATTGCCCGGCCAAAGAGACGAGCACAGAGCTCAGCGTGCGTGGAATCATGCGGAAAGCTTACCGGCGCGTGGTGCAATATGAAAGTAGCAAATTCAAATTGCACCACGCTCAGCCGGATTGCCGCGCTGTCGCTCGCAATGACGACAAACGCATCAATACAAGCACGGTAGGGTGCGCCATGCGCACCGATTACCGTTGAGTGGTGCGCACGGCGGCGCACCCTACGGAACATGTAGGAACCGTAGCCCGGATGCAGCGAAGCGGAATCCGGGGATCACCCTACCCTATTCAGTCACATCGCTAGGCCACACCACCCAAGCCCATTGCCAGGCGCAACAGATCAACTTGTCGATGGACGCCGGTTTTCAGGTAAATCGCCTTCAACTGCGAGCGCACCGTATTTGCGGAAACCTCGAACTGCTCCGCCGCCTCCTTTGGCGACAGGCCCGCCATCAGCACCTCAAGCAAACGGCACTCCGCCTTGGTCAAGCGATAAATCAAGCGAAAAACCTCGCATGGCACAGCGCAATGCGCCGTGGGATCAAGCACCTTGATCTGAATCCGCACCGGCAAGGAAACCGCCTCGCTGCGCAAAGCCATCAAAATCAACACATGATCCGCCTTGCCGGAAGCGCGCCTGACCCGAATCACCCGCACCGCAGCCCCGCCGCCGCGTTCAGCGGCCAGTTCAAGCAACGCAGCACGCACACGGCTGGCATCTCCAGGGCTGCGGCAACTCAGATAAGCGCCTTCCAGCAGCACGCTGTCCGACTCGGCCAACAAGCCCATCAAAGCCTTGTTGCCATCCATGACCCGCCCATCCCCGCTCACCAAGCCCTGCGCCCACGGCAAACCATCCCAGCCCAGCCGTGACAACGACTTGTCCTGCGCCAATTGAAGAAACTGAAAGGACAGACTCACCGCACGCCCGATATGCGGCAAAACCACCTCCGCCAGACCGCGTTCACGATCGGTGAAGGGCGACTGATCCGGCGCGCGCCAGATCCCGAACATCGCGTGCTTGCCGCATGGTCCGCTCCCATCCAGCAGCCTGCAGAACAACGAATGACCCGATTCATCCTGCACAAGCTCAACCAGCTTGCTTCCGCCACGCCTGGCCTGAAGCGCTCCAGCTCGAGGCTTATGAGAAGCCGAGTCGTGATCGGAAAGTCCCGCATGCACCGCACGCGAAAAATGAACAGCAACCGCCGGCTGCTTGACTGCATCGGCCGGCATTGCCACAGGCGCGGCTACCAGAACATGCAGACCGCCCTCCCCCGGCGAACTGCACGGCGTAAACACAAGCAAGGACGCCCCGCCCAGAAATTCCATGCAAGTCAGCAAAGCATCGTTCCAGCGAGCAGGCGACTCCACGCAGGCATAAAACTCACCAATCAGCGCGCTTATCTCAACATGACGGCCCACCATTTCTCCCACTCCCGCTGTTGTCGGATTTGATATCACCCATAGTGGGGATGACAGCAACCGACGTATTGACTTGACAAATCAAAGGCAACAACAAAAAAAGCGATAAAACACCAACAAACCCGCATGGCAGCAGCAAGAACCGGAAATCCCGGCATCTGCCCCAATCAAGACCAAACCGAGAAAACGATAAAAACACCTGCGCATCCATTATTCGGCTTGTCGATTTTTTTTACACTTTTTTCACCATAGCCACCGCTATGCCATTGATTATTTTAATAGTTTTACATTGGCACAATCTATGCTTAATGTCAGCGGCTAAAGCATGGTACTAGCGAACCATGCCAAGCAACCAAAAAAACCTAAGCCCAAGACCTAAGGGATGTTAATGACTCTCGCAGAATATGACCACCCGGATGAATACCTCAGTCCATGTTTGCGCCAACACCCTGAAAGCCTGAACGCCCAGCCCGCCGCGCACGGGCATCAACAGCACCCCAAGCCCCCATTACCGCATCAAACCGTCGTTGAAACCTACCTTTCAACGGCAACCAGCACACCCCAAACCAACGTGGATGCAGCAAGCAGCCGCACATTTTCACAACTCGGAGACCGGACCATGACCACCACCAAGACTCAAATTGCGTTTATCGATGCCAACGTTGCCGACCAGGAACAGCTCATTGCCGGTCTGCGCAAGGAAGTCGAGCACGTCATCCTGAATACCGAACAAAGCGCCCCCGCACAGATCGCGCGCGCGCTCGCCGGCAAGTCCGATCTCACCGCCATCCACATCATCGCCCACGGCCGCAGCGGAGAAATCCAGTTTGCCGCCGGCTCGCTCACCCAGTCCAATCTCGACCAACATGCCGACGACCTGTTCGCCCTGGGCGCGGCACTCGCCGATGACGGCGTCGTTCAGCTCTACGCCTGCAACATCGCCGCCGGCGAACAAGGCCAGCGTTTCGTCAACCAGCTCGCCGACTTCATTGGCGCGGATGTATTCGCTTCTGCTGACAAGGTCGGCGCGGCGGCGCTGGGGGGAAATTGGGAACTGATAGCTAACAATACCGGTGCCTCAAGCATTGCATGCATGCCCTTGGCACCCGAGGCTGCCAGCGCGTATCAGCATGCGCTTGAAATCATCAACTTCCGCCTGTCCGCCGCATCGGATACCGGCAGCTCCAACACAGACGGCACCACCAAACTGACCACCGTCAACTTTTCCGGCATCACTCAAGATCCGGGCGAACAGGTAACCATCTTCCTGGATGCCAATAACAATGGTTACGATGAAGGGGACTATCAGGTAACAGTAAATTCCAACACAACTACTGGTGCATTCAGTGGCCAGTTGACTTTCCTCGAAGGGACCTACACCAACCTGAAAGCTATTGGCAATACCAGCAACGCAATTGCCGGCCCCATCAGCATCACCATCGACACCACCGCCCCGACTGCTTCAGGCAGCGCTCCGGACCTGATCGCCGCTTCCGATCTCGGCACATCGTCCACCGACAACCTGACCAACAACACCACGCCCACCTTTAACGGCAGCGGCGTCGAAGCCAACGCCACGGTAACCCTGTATGACACCAACGGCACCACCGTGCTGGGCACCGCTCAGGCGGACGGCTCTGGCAACTGGAGCATCGTTATCGACTTGGAGCATTCGCTGAGCCAAGGCGAGCACATCCTCACCGTCAAGCAGACCGACCTGGCCGGCAACACCAGCACGGTGTCAAGCAGCAGCCTGACCATTGAAGTCGACACGACGATATCGGCAGCAGCGGTGGCGATAACTGCAATTGCTGACGATACCGCCCCCGCAGGATTCAACAATGATTTCATCACCAGCGACACTACACTGGTGGTTTCCGGCACCAACGACACGCTCGGCGCCGACGAGAAGGTACAGATCAGCTTTGACGGAACGACCTGGGCAGACGTGACGCAGAATTCGGCCACCACCTGGAGCTACAGCGACCCGGCAACACATGCCAGTGACTTCACCTACCAAGTGCGAGTAGTCGACACGGCTGGCAACATCGGCAATACCGATAGCCAGATTGTAGACATCGACACAGTGAGCCCGACCGTCGCCATCAGCGACGACCAGTTCGGCACGGCCAACGATGCCGACAACGTGGTCGGCTACACCGTCACCTTCAGCGAAGCCGTGACCGGCTTCACCGAAGGCGACCTGAATGTCGTGGGCGGCACGATCAGCAACTTTGTCGCCGTGGACGGCACGACCTACACCTTCGACGTAACGGCCACCGACAATTCCACGGCCCCCATCACCGTCAACATCGCCGCCGGCGCCGGCAACGACCTGGCCGGTAACGCCAGCATTGTCGCCACCCAGGCCACCCAGGCCGTGGACACGACCAATCCGACGGTGGGTATCAGCGACGACCAGCCGGGCACGGCCAGCGATGCCGACAACGTAGTCGGCTACACCGTCACCTTCAGCGAAGCCGTGACCGGCTTCACCGAGGGCGACCTGAATGTCGTGGGCGGCACGATCAGCAACTTTGTCGCCGTGGACGGCACGACCTACACCTTCGACGTGACGGCTGATGACGACTCCACCGCCCCCATCACCGTCAACATCGCCGCCGACGCCGCCAACGATCTGGCCGGCAACGCCAGCATTGTCGCCACCCAGGCCACCCAGACCGTAGACACGGAAAATCCGACAGTCACCATCACAGACGATCAGCTCGGCACGGCCAGCGATACCGACAACGTAGTCGGCTACACCGTTACCTTCAGCGAAGCTGTGACCGATTTCACCGCCGGTGACTTGGTGGTGGCGGGCGGCATGGTTACAAACTTCGCCGGCAGCGGCACGACCTACACCTTCGACGTAACGGCCACCGACAATTCCACGGCCGACATCACCGTCAACATCGCCGCCGGTGCCGGCAACGACCTGGCCGGCAACGCCAGCATCATCGCCACCCAGGCCAGCCAGGCCGTGGACACGGTCAATCCGGTTCCTACCTTGGTAGTCGGCAGCGCAACTGGTCTTAATGTTGCAAATAATGCAATTACCTTCACAGTTACAGGCCTTGAAGTTGGCGCCACCGGCTCGGTGACGTTCACTGACGGCATCACCACTAACACAGAGATCTTGCTTGTAGGGCAAAACACATATACGGGCAATTATCTGGCCGGATTGACCGGAGAAATTTCCACCTCGGTCACCATCATCGACTCCGTCGGGAATTCTGGCACTGCCAACGGCAACACCATCTACACCACCATCCAGGCGGCAGTGGACGCAGTAACAACCAGCGATGTCACCATCACTGTTGCCACCGGCACCTATACCGAACAAGTTGTCATCAACGGCAAGAACGGCCTGACACTGCAAGAAGCCGATGGCGCCGATGTCACGATCAAGGCGCCGACCGACGTGGTTGAAACAGCCCTATCCTCCAGCGGGCGCGAACTGCACGGCGTGGTCACCGTCACGAACGCCACCGGGGTCACCCTGGACGGCATCACCGTCGATGGCGACGCCCGCGCCAATACTGTCGATGAAGGCACCGGCAGCTTAGAAGCCCAATATGTCGGCGTGGTCTATCGCAACGCCTCGGGCAGCGTCATCGACGTCGACGTGACCGGCATTCGCGACCCCTATGAGAGTGGCACCACCGCTGGCGGGCATGATCTGGTCAGCGGCATACAGCGCGGCGTCGGCGTCCAGGTCGACAACGATACTCTGATGGCGTTCACCATGACCGGTGGTTCGATCAGCGACTTCCAGAAGAATGCCACGGTCTTCAACCGGGCCGATCTCAACGTAACCGGCGTCACCATTACCGGCGGCGGCGCCCAGACCATCATGGCCCAGAACGGCATCCAGGCCGTCAACTCCACCGGCACCATCAGTGGCAACACCATCACCGGCATCGGTTATGCGGGCACTCAGGTGGTCTATTCCGGCGCCATCCTGGCCTTTGGCAATACCGACCTGGACATCACCGGCAATACCATCGTCGGCGCCAATCTGGAGTCCCCGGGCGCCAAGGTCGTCGGCGTATTCGTGTTCCAGTCCACCACGACTAATAGCGGCGGGACCATAAGCGGCAACATCATTTCTCATGTCGATGAAGCCATCGACGTATCCGGCGAGTTTGTCGGCAGCGGCATCACCGTGGGCACCAACACGGTCACCGATATCGATCTGACCGATCCCTTTGCAGCGGGAGTCTATTTCGCCCCCGATGCCAGCCCGGTTTCGTTCAATGTCACCGGCACCGAGTTCAATGATGTGCTGATCGGCAGCAATGGCGCCGACACCCTGAGCGGGCTTGGCGGCAACGACTTCATCGACGGCGGCGCGGGTGCAGACAGCATGACCGGTGGTGCAGGTAATGACACCTTCACGGTAGATAACGCCATGGACAGCGTGGCTGAAAGCGAAGGTGGCGGCAGCGACACGGTAAACACTACCGTCAGTTATACCCTGGCCCCCGGCGTCGAGGTCGAAAACCTCACCTCCACCGGCTCGGGCATCAACCTGACCGGCAACGAATTAGCCCAGACCATCACGGGCGATGCCGGCAACAACATCGTAACCGGCATGGGTGGTAATGACATCATCGACGGCGGCGCCGGCATCGACACGGCTGTCTACACCGACGCGGTGACGGCCGCTGACATCACCGACAGTGGCCCCAACTGGAGCGTGGTTGGTGTCGCCGAGGGGACCGACACCCTGACGAATGTGGAAATCGTCGATGGCGCCGGAGCCGGCAAGTTCCTGCTCGTCGGCAACGGCGGCTATGCCACCATCCAGGAGGCCATCACTGCTGCCGACGCTGGCGACACCATTATGGTCGCCTCAGGCACCTACACCGAAAATGTTGACATCAACAAGCTTGTGCATCTGCAAGGTGCCGACGACATAGGCGCTGGGGCAACCATCATCAACGGCAGCCTGACCATCAGCGTCAGCGGCAACAGCACGCTAGACCGGCTGACCGTGGATGACCTTGCCGTCACCAACGGCATCGCCATTCGCGAGCAGGATCACATCGCCCTGGATAACGTGACGGCTGCGACCACGACCCCGAACGGCTATGTGGTCAGCCTCAACCACACCGGGACAGCGGCTGGGTTCTCCGACATCTCCATCACCAACTCCGTCCTCAATGCCTCCACTGGTCAGGTTGGTCTGCGCGCCAGCTCTGCGGCCGATGTGGATGGTCTGACCGTGACCAACACCGTCTTCAACGGGGGTCAGTTCGGCATCTACTTCGCCAAGGACAGTGATGCGACCGGCAGTTCGGTCAGCAATGTCCTGCTGGACCAGCTCACCTTCAATAACCAGACCCAGTTCAGCATCTACGCGGAAAAACTCGATGATGCATCGCTGACCAATCTCGATTTCGTCCAGACCGGCGGTTACGTTGACGGCACTTTGCTGCGCGGCCTCGTCATCAACCTGAAGGGCAACGCCAGCTACCAGAACATCTCCATCGATGATGTTCAATTCACCGGATTCGACGTGGTTCAGGGGGCGACGAGCAACTATCGCCCGTATATCTCCGTCGGCCAGCAGACTGGCACGGTGCTGACCAACCTCGATATCAACGACGTCACCGGAGCAAAGCATGCCGGCGCCACCGGTAGTGGCACCATCATCGTCGATGTGGTTAGCGGGCATGCTACGAACATCCATGATGTAGCAGTCACCAACAGCACCTTGACCGGCACGCTGAAGATTCAGACGTCCAATTACACCTCCATCACCGGGAATAATGTGACCGGCGATCTGGTGCTGGTCAACGTTGACCAACCCAGCGCACCTGACAATTCGCTGGCCGGCAACACGGTCAGCGGCAAGGTCACGATGTATGACAGCAGCAGCGTCACGATGCCCGCCGGCGCTGATGACCTCGTTCTGCTAGGCAGCGGCAACATCGATGGCACCGGCAACGCCGACGCCAACATCATCACCGGCAACAGCGGCAACAACATCCTCACCGGCAATGGCGGCGCCGACACGCTGATCGGCAACGGCGGCACCGACACTGCGGTCTATTTGGGCGCGGAAGCCACCATCGCCCGAGACGTTTCCGGCAACTGGACAGTCACCGATGCTGGTGTCACCGATACCCTGAATGGTGTCGAGAAGGTGATCATCGGTTCCAACACCTATCTGTTAGTGGACAAGGAAGGTGCCAACGACGGTGGCTTCCAGACCCTGCAAGCCGCCATCGACGCGGCAACCGGCGGCGAAACCATTTTGGTCGCGCCCGGCAGCTATACAGAAAGCGCGAACTACAACCCGACTAACAATACCAACGACCCCCTCTTTACCAACCCCCTCGGCCTGCTCGTCAACAAGAGCGTGACCATCCAGGGCGTTGACAGCACCGGCGCCGCTATCACGACGGTGGCCGGTGTGGCGGCCACGATAAACTCTGGCGCCGAGTCGAACTGGGGCACGAACTTCTTCATCACGGCGGCGGATGTCACGATCCGGGGTGTCAACCTGCAGGCTTATCCTGTGGCCGGCGGCGAGGTGAACAAGATCGTCGAGGTCGTGGAGGACAACTTCACGCTCGACGCCAGTGTGGTCGGGGCAGCAACAGGCCTAGAGATCGGCGCCACGATCTATGTCAACGACGACACCGCGATCCCGGTTGGTCATGTGTCGGACATCATCACCGTTCATATCCAGAACAATAAACTCTACGGCGACGTTGTGATTTCGAACGGTGCGGGCTTTGGCGTTGACTCACCCGACCTCGAGATCCACAACAACAGCTTCTTGCTGAACCCGAACTCCAGCCCCAACTACAACTGGGGCATCATCGTCACCGGCCAGGATAACGCAATCGCCTGGCGTATCGCGCCGGTCGCGCTGCCTGATGTCTCGGGTAATACCTTCTCTGCCAATTACACGACCGACCGTCTGCTGTTCGTTCGGGATGACAACCCGGCGAAGCTGCCGACTGCTGAGTTCGTGGAAAATTTCATCGCCGACAACAATATCGAGACCTACGCCTACGCAACCAGCCCGGCGGGCGTGCCGAGCGTGGTCGATCTTGGTACGACCAACGGATTCGTGCTGGCACTGAGTGCCGGCAACGCATCGGGTTACGCCAATGCTGGCGACACGCTGCTCGTAAAAACCGACGGCACGCCGGCCATTGAAACCATTGTCACCGACAGCCTGACCGTCGATGTGCAATCGGCAGGACTTGATCTCGTACTTGGCGGCGGCGTAATCACCCTGCATCTTGCAGGTACGCAGAACGTTGATGTCACTGGCAATGCAAACAATAACGTCATTACGGGCAATAGCGGAGACAACACCATCAACGGTGGTGACGGTGACGACAGCATCACCAGCATGGGCGGCTCCGACACCCTGAATGGCAATGGCGGGCTTGATACTGCCAGCTACGAAGCGGGAGCCACCATCGCCCGCGACGGCTCCGGCAACTGGACGGTCACCGATGCTGGCGGCACCGATACCCTGGCCGGTGTCGAGACAGTGATCATTGACACCACCACCTATCTTTTGGTAGACAAGCAAGGCACCAATGTCGGTGGCTTCCAGTCCGTCCAGGATGCTATTGAAGCCGCAAGTGGTGGTGAGACCATCCTGGTAGCTCCGGGTACCTATACGGAAACAGAGGAATATGTCCCTGGTGACTTCCACGGCCTGTATATCGACAAGCCCAATCTGACGATCCAGGGTGTGCTTGCCAATGGCAGCCTGATCACGAGCGCAACTGATGCGCAAAATTTCGGCGCCACCATCATTGCCGGCGCCCAGAACATGTTCGGCGCAAACCACTGGATCGATGTAAATGGCACAGGCACGACCATCACAGGCCTGCATCTCCAGGCTGGTGTCGAAACCAATAACAAGTTGATCGAAATCTGGGCCAATGACGTCACCATTCAGAACAACTTCATTGACGTGAATATTGGTGGAACAACCTACAGCTTCGCGGCAGCGATCTATCTGAACGAAACTGACGTGTCAGCCACTGATGTCATCGATACATACACCATCGACGGCAACATCCTCAACGAGGGCATCGTCATCTCCAACGGCGTCGGCACACCCGGAACGATCAGCACCAGCCAGCTCATTACCGACAACCAGTTCATCGGCCATTTCGACAACAACACAGGTGAAGGCCGTTACGACACCATCGTCATCAATGGTCAGGTCTACGACATCGGCTGGCTGCTCGAATCCACCCAGACACCGACCATCACCGGCAATACCTTCGGCGACAACTCGACGCCGTTCCTGCTTCGTGGCAGCGACAACAACGCTGCCAACCTTCCCAGTGCCGCTCAGGTAGCGAGCATCCTCGCGGACAACGGTGACAGCAGTACAACTTATGCCTACGTAGTGGATAGCCTCACGGGTGAACTAGTCACGGCCACACGCAACAGTACCACCGGCGATTACCACAGCTTCGCTGTCACCAACAGCATCGACACCCTCAATCTGGCGCTCGACACGACACCCGATAACGTCTTTGGTGGGCAACGCGACTACTTGCACGACGGCGACACCATCATTGTGCAGAGTGGCTCCAGCACCATGAACTCGCAAATCATGGTCAACGATGCAACGGTAAAAGCGACAAGCAACTCAGCCGACCTGAACCTTACCTTGGCGACGCAATACACAGATGGTTCATCAATCCCGAACGGCGGTGTATCCGACATTACCCTGGCCGACTACGCATTGGGACAGGGTGCAAACGTCGATGTAACCGGCAACACCCTGGACAACACCATCACCGGCAACAGCGGCAACAACACCATTACCGGTGCTGGTGGCAACGACAACATCGACGGTGGCACTGGCTCGGATACAGTAATCCTCTCCGGTAACCGCACCGACTACACCATCACCTTGAGCGGGGCCGACTACACCGTGGTCGACAATCGCGCCCTGCCAACTGATGGCACGGACACCGTGACCGGCGTCGAGAACTTCCAGTTTGCCAACGCAACATATACTGCGGGCGGAACGCTTGATGTGACTGCACCCTTGGTGCAATCAGTCACCTACGACGTGGGTGATGGCACGTTGAATGCAGGACAGACTGTCTTATTGGTCGTCAACTTCAGCGAAGACATAACCGTCACGGGCGGCGCGCCCACTCTCGCGCTCAATACCGGCCCCGGCGCCACAGCCACCCTGGCTAGCAGCACCGCCAACAGCCTCACCTTCACCTACACCGTAGCCTCTGGTCAAAACACCGCCGACCTTGCGGTCACCGCCTTCAACCTGAACGGCGCCACCATCAAGGACGCCCAGGGCAACAACGCAGTTCTGAATGGCGCTGAAACCAACCCGGATGGCATTTTGGTAGTCGATACCGAAGTGCTGACGCTCGCCGCACCCGATCTGCACGCAGATTCCGACAGTGGCGCCTCCAGCACCGACAATATCACCAGCGACAGCACCCCGACCTTCAGCGGCACAGCCGAGGCAGCCGCCACCGTCACCTTGTACGAAGGTACCACCGTCTTGGGTAGCTCCACGGCCAATGGATCCGGCAGCTGGAGCATCACCAGCTCCGCACTGGCCGACGGAGCTCATACCGTGACCGCCAAGCAGGTCGACGTGGCCGGCAACGAAAGCGCCCTCTCCGGCGGCCTCACAGTCACCATCGACACCGCAGCGCCCACCGCTTCCGTCACAAACATCTCCCAAATCTCCCTGGACACAGGCTCCAGTTCGACAGACTTCATCACCAACGACTCGACAGTGACAGTTGTCGGCACCTACACGGGCACCTTGGGCGTTGGCGAGAAGATCCAGGTATCCGCTGGCGACACCTGGAAGGATGTCACCCTGCTAGACGAATCGACCTGGACAGTCAGCGGCGTAACCTTGCTACCTGGTTCTGGCAATACCCTCCAGACTCGCACCATTGACCTGGCCGGAAACAGCGTCTCAGGTGACAGTCAGGTCTATATCCTGGACACCGCCAGTCCGACCGTCACGGCCTTCAGCTCATCCACCGCCAACGGCAGCTACAACGAAGGCGACACCGTCAACATCACCGCCACCATGAGCGAGACGGTCCTGACAGATTCGAACTTCGCTGTCACCCTCGACACCGGCGATGTGGTCACCCTCACCGCCGCCACCCAGGGCACCACCCTAACCGGCACCTACACCATCGGCACCGGCGACAACAGCGCCGACCTTACTGTTTCCAGCTACACCACCGGCACCGTCACCGACATTGCCGGCAACACCATGAGTTCCACCGCGCTGCCGACTGGTGAAAATCTGGCCGACAACAGCGACATCGTGGTCGACACCACCGCCCCGATCGTCACCAGCGGTGCCACCGCCAGCCAGGCGGAAAACACCGTCATCACGACGGCGGCCTACGATGCCAACGCCAGCGAATCCGTCACCTGGGCCCTGGGCGGCACCGACTCCACGCTGTTCAGCATCAACACCACCACCGGCGAAGTCTTCTTCAATAACTCGCCCAACTTCGAGTCCCCGTCCGACAGCGACAACAACAACGTCTACGACATAACCCTGACGGCCACCGATGCCGCAGGCAACGTCAGCCTAGTGAAGAATGTGGCGATCTCTGTGACCAACGTCAACGACGTAGCTCCGACCACCAGCGAAGTCACCCTGGCGGCCATGGCCGAGGATGGCACCCGTGTCATCACCCAAGCCGAACTGCTGAGCAACGCAGCCGACGTGGACAGCCCGAGCCCGAGCCTGACCGCCACCGACCTCACCATCGCCAGCGGCAGCGGCAGCTTGGTCAACCACGGCAACGGCACCTGGACCTACGCCCCGGCGTCGGACGACGACACCTCAGTCAGCTTCAGCTACACCGTCACTGATGGTCTCCACACGGTTGCTGGTAGCGCTTTGATGGACATCACACCAGTCGAAGACGAAGCCACCGGCACCCTGGCCATCACCGGCACCGTGGAAGAAGGCGCCAGCATCAGCGCCGACGTCAGCGGCCTCGCCGATGTGGACGGCGGCATCAGCAGCATCGCCTACCAATGGCAGAGCAACGACGGCAGC
>CAMDGQ010000046.1 GCA_945897955.1 Tepidiphilus sp. J10
GGATCCACCACAGTCAGCAGTTCAGCCTGAACCTACGCTCACCCCGATCCTAGGAGCCTGTCGGACTTTGGAATCGTCGGCTGCAAATCGACCGCGCCGGCCCCTTTTTTGCCGGATTCTTGCCCCATGGAATAACCATGCGGCGGCGAAATCGGCAAAAAACGGCCTCGGCGGGGTCGATTTTCGCTATCGACGACCAAAGCCCGACAGGCTCCTAGAAACACCGTTCACCAATGACCGCTTTCCTTGGCATCAACGGAGTGGTGTCGACCCCTACCAGCCGTGCCCCTGTGGTAGTGGAAAAAAGTTAAGTGGTGCCATAAGCATTTGGCGGCTGTATGACATCCCCTCGCCAATTCCTCTTCTTCCATAGCGAAGACGGCTCCACTCGCATCGACGTAATGCTGGAGGCGGAAACCCTGTGGCTGAACCAGAAGCAGTTGACTGAATTATTCGGCAAAGCCAAGGGGACGATCAGCGAGCACATCAAGCACATCTTCGAGGATGGCGAACTGTCGCCGGAGGCAACTGTTCGGTTATTCCGAACAGTTCAAATCGAGGGTGAAGGTGTTCAGGGGCGTGAATTCAGATGTTATTTCTAGCAATGCCTAGCAATGTCTATCAATGTCTATCAATGTCTATCTGTTTTTAGATAGAATTACCTAGAACTGACGAGAGACGCCTATGGACCCGATCAAAAATCCTTTTTCTCCGGGCGCGGGTGCGCCACCGCCCGAGTTGGTCGGGCGCGACCCGTTGCTCGAACAAGCGCGCATCCTCCTCGGGCGGGTAAAGCAGAAACGCCCGGAGAAAAGTCTGTTGCTGACAGGGCTGCGCGGTGTGGGCAAGACCGTGCTGTTGAATGACATCGAACGGATGGCGAAGGGCGCGGGCTATCAAACGATCCTGCTCGAAGCGCACGAGGAAAAACCGCTGGGCGAGCTCATCTATCCGGCTTTGCGCGGGCTGCTTTATGAGTTGGACCGGGTGGCCGGTGCGGGTAACAAGGTCAAGCGCGGGCTGGCTGTACTGCGCAGCTTTATCGGCAGCATCAAGCTGACGGTGGGCGATCTGGCGCTGGGTCTGGACATTGAGCCGGCCAAGGGCACGGCCGATAGCGGCGATCTGGAAATCGACCTACCGAATTTGTTCGTGGCTATCGCCGAGGCGGCGGAAGAGCGGCAGTCAGCCGTGGCCATCTTGGTGGATGAAATCCAGTACCTGAGCCAGAAGGAACTGGGGGCCATCATCATGGCCATGCACAAGATGCAGCAGAAGCAGTTGCCCTTGGTGCTGCTCGCAGCCGGTTTGCCGGTGCTACCCGGCATAGCGGGGGAATCGAAGTCGTATGCCGAACGGCTGTTCAATTTTCCTGATATCGGGGCGCTGTCGGAAGCTGACGCAGCCAAGGCATTGCGCGAGCCCGCCCGCGATGCCGGCGTCGAATTTCAGGAAGACGCGCTGCAAGAGGTGTTCCGTCTGACGCACGGCTACCCCTACTTCATCCAGGAATGGGGTTACCAAGCGTGGAATATGGCGGCAGCGAGCCCGATTACCTTGCAGATCGTGCAGACCGCGACGCCAGAGGTGATTCGTCGGCTCGACAAAAACTTTTTCCGGGTGCGCTTTGATCGCCTGACACCTGGGGAAAAAAACTTTCTGCGCGCGATGGCTTATCTTGGTCCCGAGCACCATCGCACCGGCGACATTGCCACCACCTTGGGCATGTCGGTCAAGGGGATAGGCCCAGTACGTTCCAAACTCATCAAGAAGGGAATGATTTACAGCCCTGCGCACGGCGACATGGCGTTCACTGTGCCCCTGTTCGATGAATTCATGATTCGCGCAATCCCTGAATTCACCCCTGGCTGAAACGGCACTCCCATGGACTTTCGCATCGCCGACACCTTCACTGACAGTTTGGCCAGGCTTACCGGCGAGGAGCACAAAGCCGTCAAGACCACGGCCTTCTACCTGCAACTGAACCCGGCCAATCCGGGCTTGAGCCTGCACAAGCTGGACAAGGCGCGGGACAAGAACTTCTGGTCGGTGCGGGTCAGCAGCGATATCCGGCTGATCGTGCACAAGCGCTGCCAGGCTGGTCGCCCCAGCGCGCTACGTCCGCGATGGAATAACCCAGCACATCCGCCGGAATGCGAAGTGGCCGCATATCGCGGCACAACATCCATGACATTGCCTTGTTCTGATCGACGGATTGACGACTTTCAGTGCGTGCGAGAAGCTGCTCCCCGCAATACGCTGGTCTGAATATCCGGCGATTCCAAAGGAGAGGCAACGCATGCACGACCCTATCGAAACGAGCCGCCCGCTGACCAGG
The DNA here is from genome assembly GCA_945897955.1 of Tepidiphilus sp. J10. Taxonomy (GTDB): domain Bacteria; phylum Pseudomonadota; class Gammaproteobacteria; order Burkholderiales; family Thiobacillaceae; genus PFJX01. The sequence continues at coordinate 2,339 of CAMDGQ010000046.1, forward strand.
CCATGGTTGTTCGTGGCCCTGGCATTGATGGCTTCCAACCCGGCGTGGGCCCAGGAGGACAGCATGCCGAGTGCCGCCGAGATGGCCGAGATGCAACGGGAAATGGCCGAGGGCATGCGCGCCATGCAGGAGGGGATGAAGGATCTCGATCCGGCCATGCGCCGGCAGCTCGAGCAGATGATGCGTGGCGCCATGCCTGCCAAAACCGCAGAACCCCCGACCAAACCGAGGAAGACCGCAAGCGTACCGGCCAGGTCCCTCGATAGCGCTGCCCTCAAGGCCCATGTGCTGGCGTTGCAGCCCAGGATCGCCGCAGCCCTCGAACCGGATGCCCTGCAGCGCGCCAAGGACATCGAGGCAGAGCTGGGCAGATCAGGCGACGGACTTGCCCGTCTGGGTGCTGCCGCGAACGGCCTGGCGGCCTGGGGTGTCTGGCCGGAGGCGATCTATCTGACCGGCGTGGTGGCTTCCCGCAGCGGCACTGCCCAGGATCTGAACAACCTGGCCGCCATGCTGAGCATGCAGCATGCGGAAAACGCGGCGTTGCCCATCCTGTATACCCTCCATGCCCGCTATCCGAGCAACTCCACCCTGCTGAACAACATTGGCCAGGCGCTTTACGGGCTGGGCGACAGTGCCGGCGCGGAGAAGTATTTGACTGCGGCGATCCGTCGCTCGCCCAACCATCCCCAGGCCAACACCACCCAGGCGCGCATCCAGATGGCCCGGGGCGACATGCAGGGCGCCCAGGCTTCCCTCAACAAGGCCTTGCAGCAGGGCTATAGCCAGACCCGGGAAGAATTGCTGCGCAAATCCGGCGGCAAGCTGGCGAAATCGGGCATGCGCTGGACTCGCCCCATGCCCCAGGATCCCCTTGGGCTGGAGAAATTCGTGGTGCCGGCCTTCCCGACCAAGGCCACGGAATTGCCGGTGGCCATTGAGGAATGGCGGCACTTCCGGGAGCAACTGGCCGCCCAGGTCGCCACCCTGGAAGCCAGGCAGCGCGCGCTGGATGGCGCACTGAATGCCGGTGGCCGGATGGCGGGAGCCGGCCTGGCTTTCCTGGGCATGCCGTTTGCAAAAAAGGCGGCCTACTCGATGGCACAGGACGATGAGCATTACCGGCGTGCACTGAACAAACACATGGAAGCCATGGCCAAGGCAATGGTGGTCGATGGGGAAGCCTCCCAGCAGCTGGAGCGAGAGGTGGAGGCCGTCGATGCGGCGGGTGAAGAGGCCTATCGCCGCCAGGCGGGCGGCTATCAGCGTGAATATTCCTGCGGCAAGGTGCTCCCCTTGCTCGACGGCTACCTGAACAAGTCGAATGTCCCGTTCGAGGAATTGCAGCGCGCCCAGCTGGAAATCACCCGCAAACACCTGAATGAGACCGCCTACCTGGCCCAGTTCGTCCAGCCGACGCCGGAACTGTTCGAATCCACCAAGCTGTCCGCCCAGAAGAGCTTCCTCGGCGCCCTGCAAGGGCTGCACGTGGCACTGCCGGAAGGCATGGCCTATACACGGTCGGTCTGCTTCAAGGGGGGCAAGAAGGCCCAGGCACAGAAACTCGGCAAATTCGAGGATATCCACTGCGACTATGTCACTCGCCTGGAATTGCCGGGCATGGGCAGCATCGATTACCGCTGCAACAAGACCATCGCGACGATGAACCCCATCTTCGCCCCCTTCGAGGCGAGCTGGACCACGGAGATCACCGACCAGAACACACTCCGGCTCATCAGCGCCTCCGCTGAAGTTACGGTGGAAGAAGTGACCGTGGGCGCCCATGGTGAATTCGAGGAAGGTGGCCTGGTGAGCGGGGGCGTGAAGGTCGAGGCGGACATCAAGGTGGTCAGCGTGAGCGCGCGTAGCGAATTTGACAGGGACGGTTTCAAGAGCGGCGCAGTCAGCGTCGAGGCGGGTGCAGACATCGGCCCGGACGTGAAGGGCGGCCCCCTGAAGATCGGGGCCAAGGCCAGCGGAACGGCGACCCTCGAATTCGATCGGGGCGGCCTCTCCGATGTTTCCGTTAAGGCCGGCGTCGACGCCAAGGCCAGCAGCACCATCGGCAAGACCGAGATGGCCGCGTCCTCATCCACGGTGAAGGCCGGCGCAAACAGTACCTGGAGCTGGAATTCCGGAGTCAGCGGCGAAGTCGGTGCCGGCTTCAATTCCAGTGTGTTTTGAGCATCGGTGAAATGGATAGGCCATGAGAATTCTCCTTACCCTGGTTTTTGCGCTGCTGGCCATAACGGCTAACGCGAAGACGGAAACCTACGACATCGCGACCTTCGAGCTGCCCCAGGGGTGGAACCAGGAATACGCCAAGAACCATCTCTCGCTCTCGACCGTCAACAAGAAGAAACGCACCTGGTGCAAGATCGGCCTGTTCAAGAGCATCGACAGCGCCGGGGCGGTGGAAGCTGACTTCACCCGCGACTGGAAACTGCTGGTGCTCACCCCCATGGCGGCCCGCGACGAAACACCACAAAGGCATACCCGGACCGCAGACGGCTGGACCATCACCACCGCCGGCAGCACCTTCCCGTTCGACGGCGCCGAGGCCCTGGTCATGCTGACCAACCTGACCGGACACGGCAAGACGGTCACCGTGGTATCGATTACCAACACCGACGAGCATGTGGCCACGATCGAGGCCTTTTTCCAGAACCTGCGTCTGGCCAAACCCAAGACCCCAGCGCAGGCCAATGTGCCGCCCCACTCTCCCTCCGCCCCGCCCGACAGTTCGCAGGTCGTCACCCCGGCGCAGCAGGATGGCTTCGCCTTCACCACCACCCGTTTCGACGACGGTTGGGTCGCAACCGTGCAACCGGACTGGGTGGAGGCGAGCAAGGGCCCGATCCGGGCGCTGCTGCACTATCCCCGCGAAGGCACCATTTTCCCCGCTGATCCGGCGGTATTGATCAACACGGTCTGGGACAAGCTGGTGGCGCCCCGCTTCAGCCATTTGCGCGACTACCGCATCGCACCCACCCTGACCGAAATGCCCCGGGGCTACCTCTCCTCGGGCACCGTCACCGACAAGAAGAGCGGGCGCGATGTCTTCGTCGTCCTGTTCCGCCGCGACGACGGCTGGATCGAGATCGTCGCGCCAAACCGGCAGGCCTTTATCCAGGCCTTCGGCCTGGACCCCCACGCCATCCAGCACACCATGTACAGCGATATCTGGGCGCCCCTGGAAAAGCTGTCCGGCTACAACAAGTTCGCCGTCGGCGCCTCGGACCTGAGGGGCAAGTGGACCAACAACTTCACCGGCATGCAGGAGTTCTACAACGTCTACACCGGCAACAGCGTCGGCACCCAGGTCAATTCGTCGAGCCAGACCTTCGACTTTCTGTCGGACAAGTCTTATCAGTGGGAACTGATTTTCGTGCGCGGCTTCGCCGGCAACATGCAGGCGAGCCAGCCCAGGTCCCGCGGCACGTTCCGCCTGCCGAACAATTGGCAGATCGAGTTCTCGGATATCGAAGGCTCGCCCAAGCTCTATGACGCCTATTTCACTGCGATCAAGGGCGGCCGTGTGCTCAAGATGAACGACGCCAGGCATCCGGGGTCGGGCATCTTCGCGTCATACGGACGCAGCAAATAATCACGGAGAGGGCTGGCCATGCTCAGACTGTTTGCCTTGCTGGTGGGCCTCACGACAACGGCTGTGGCCGCCGAATCGGCCTATGACGCCTACCGGGACGAAACCCTGGGCTGGAAAAAGGTCTACAACTTCGGCCCGGCACAAAAAGCGCTGAAAGTCGACGACAAGGTCTATTCGCCGGCACAGCTATCCGTCTCCAGCCAGTTGGCCAACTGGATGCAGGCCAGCTACCTGCCCAAGGGCGGGCTGGGTGACATCCGGAAAACGGCGCTGGAAAGAATCGGTCTGTACAACACCTACAACAGTGCCCTGCCACCCAGCTATGGCGCCCGCGCCAACACCTATGTCTTCCTGAAGCAGGTGAATGGCAAGTGGGTGAATGAAACCACCCATTCGATCCTCTGGGAGATCGTGGCGAACAAGGTGCCGGAGAACTACATCCACGGCCTGACCAACGAGAAGCAGTATTACTTCACCATCCCGGGCATGGATCCGGATCACCTCAGGCAGGCTGGCTCCAAGGAGTTCCACTACCGGCAGGTCTACGATCTGTCGGGGCATCCGGTCATCGGCCAATACCTCAACTGGGTGGTACCGGACTTCGGCCAATCAGTACGCCAAAACGTGGTGATCCTGAGCCGCGACAACCGGATGCCCTTCATCCAGGTCAGCCTGGGCGAAGTGCTCGACAAGGCCGAGGCCTCCATTCCGGTTTATTGGGAGAAGGAGAAGAAGGCAATCGTGGAAAGGACGCAGGGCAACGCGCGCGACATCGAGTTCTACACTAAATCAGAACTGGCCAAGATCGACCAGGCTAAAAACACGCTGGGCAAGTTGCGGACGAAATATCGCAGCCGGCTGGGGGAGGGTGCCTATCTGGAAAACGGAAATTTCGTGCTGACCGACCTGGCCAATGGCTACGATGTCTTTACCGGCCAGAAGCTCGAGATCGACGCGCCGATGGGGAAGATCCACCCGGTTTACAAGGTCGATCCCGACCTTCAACTACGCAGCAAGACCGACCAGCCGCAATGGCTGACCATCCGCTGGTTGATGGGCACGATGGATGAGCCGGCCTTCAAGCACATGCATGACTCCATCGTGAACAACTTCAACTTCGATTACGTGTACGACTATTTCTTCGCACCGGAGAAGGTACGCGGCAAGGCCTATGCCCCCCGCCGGGATCCGGCCTTCGAGGAGAAGCCCGTGGCCCAGGCACCCTCGGCGAAAGCGGCGAAGGCCAGACAGGAGGCCGGGGTTCACTTCTTCGAGGACTTCTCCACCACGCCGGCCGGCAAGCCACCCGCAAACTGGTCATCGCCCCTGAATGACCAAGGCCGGTTGGTTCAGGTGAAAACCTCGGGTGAGGATGATCGCCACTGGGCCGTCATCAAGGGGCAAAGCCTGACTGCCAAGGGCCTTAAGCCACTGCCTGAAAATTTCCTCCTGACCTACAACGTCGCCGTTCCGAAAGGTTTTACCTGGGGCGGGAAGCGGCTGATTACCCGCATCGGCAAGGGCGACCGTCTGGTAGCCATCGAGTTGCGCCCCGGCGCGGATGGCGCGGGGGGCTGGCTGACGGTGTCCAACGGCGACACCCGTTCCGCGATCCTGAACGATGCCGTCGCCCCCTTCGGCCGCGAGCAGGCCGTGCCGGGCTTCTCCAACAACCTGCCCTTCAATGGCGTGACCGTCGCCGTCGAGAAATCGGGGACCAGCCTGGGTGTCTCGGTGAACCAGCAACCGGTGGTGGTTATCCAGGAGGCGTTCAAGACCCCGTCAATCCGGTTGGACGGCTTGCAGTTCAAGCATTCGCGCAGCGACAGCGATACCGAAAAATACTACCTCGGCGATATCCGGATCGAGGCTCGCTAGACATCACCCGGCCTCGGCAGTGGGCCAGGTGTTCCAGGCCTCGGGCAGCAGGTCTGGAGAACCCGCAGCGACGTGCCGGCCAGGGAGGCTTGTGTTCGGCTTGGGAAACCCCACACGATGGGCGTTCGCACTTCCGGTCGCAGTGGCCAAGCAGTAACTTGCCGAATGGCGCGAGGTTGAACGGCGGGGAAGCATCAGCCCGGACGAACCGGGCTATCGCTTGGTGACCTACCAGCGCGTGTAGCCGCTAAGTCCCCGATTTGTTGCGGGTCTCAAGGCTGGATTTCGCCGACCGCTTGTTCGGCGGTCCAGGCTGTTGTTTGGCCGTCGGGAAAAACAGCGCGAATCTGGATCGCGGATTGTGCCGCCTGCATGCTCAACATCAGGTCACGCTTTGGCAGACCCTCGCTGCTCGGATTTTCTCCGGCGGCGGCTTCGACGCGAAAGCAGTTGGAGTTGATGCGCGCAGGTTTTCGCGGCGCTCCCTCGCTGGTCAGCAGGCGCTTTTCGTAATATTTCGCGCCGGCAACCGGCTGCCAGCACAGTTTCCAATAGGTGGACCAGGCGATGCGGCCGCGGCCGGATGGCCGCTTCACATCCTGCAACGTTTTCGTCAACCCGCCGGGGGCGGCGGGCAGACTCGACGCGGTGGCAGCATCCTCGGGCTCGGGGTGGTGGTGACCGTGCGAATGCGGAACGGCCGCGAGGGCCGTTCCGATCGAAAACGCCAGGCAGGCGCAAATCGCCTTCGGCGTTATCAGCATCACGGCGTGATATCGCACCATTCAACCGGCGTCGCGGGTGCGGCGCCGATGATGACCGTGCAATCCGGAACGGTCGTGCCGGACGGCAAGGTGGCCTGCTGAACCAGACTCTTGTAACCGATGCTGGAACCGGCGCCGACATTGGAACGGAACAGCACTGCCCAATCGCCCAGAACGAGGTTGTCGCCGGCTATCGTCTCTGCGACTGCGCCGCCGCCATGCACAACGCTGTGGAAGCCGTACTGGCCGTTGAGGCCGGCCTGGATGTCGGTGAGTTCGAGCGCATGGAAAGTGGTCTTGCTGGCCATCGAGGCGATGGAGCCGATCACGAAGGGATGGCCTTCGTCGGCGCGCAGAGAAATGTTGGCACCCATGCGCTGCTTGAGTTCGGGCAGAGTGTTGCCGATGCGAACGTCGCCGATGATGCGGTTGCGGAAGGTCGGATCGGCGGTTTCCACGCCGTTGAGCGTCGGCAGGACTTCATGCAGATCGAAGGCGGTGATCGGGTTGGGGCCGATGCCGCGCACCTTGGCCGGCTCCAGCGCAGCCATTTCTGCGTAACCGGCGGCAAATTCGAGATTGACAGTAATGACGCCGGCCATGAAGTCGCGATCGGCCTGCACCATGGCGACCGTCTTGGCGGCAACCTGGGCGTTGCTGGTGATGTTGGCGCCGGACAGCACTTTGCGGCCGGAAGGAATGGTTACACCGGGGGCGACGCGTGCGAGGGCAGAGACCATGGCGTCTTTCTGGATTGTCGCGCCATCGACCACGGCATTGAAGCTGACGAAGCTCGGGCAGGTGGTTTGGCGAAGCACCGGGCAGCGGCCGGTCATGCCGATGGCTGCCGGACCCTTGACCGTGGCGCCGTGCGCCAGAATGACCTTGGTTCCAATCAGGATCGCACCGGTGGTGGCATCGACATCGACGTTGTCCTGGATGTTGGACTGGTTGCCGATGCGGACCGGTTGCAACAGGCCGCCGGCCTTGATGCTGGCGAAGGGCGCCACGAAGACTTCATTGCCGAGCGTGATGTTGGGCCGGCCGACGAGACGCGCGGTCGGATCGACGAAAGTCAGTGCGTCGGCCTGGAAAGCGATCGCAGACAGCGCGATGCCGCAAGCAGCAAAAACAGGGTTGAAGCGGGTACGGAATAGCATGAAACCTCCTTGGCTCTATTGCATTTTCCGCCCTCCGGCTGGAGGGTCGGTTGGGTTTGACCAAGAGGGCATTCTCGATGCATCACTCGGCTGGAGGGATGCGGCATATTGTCGCGGGGCTGTCCGGACAGGATGATTTTGCTGTGGCTTTTCTCTCTGGATACTCCCCGCATGCCATTGAATCCGCAGGGTAAACAAGCGCAGTGCTTGTTCACCCTGCGACCGGATTAGTGCGGGTTTTTGTTGACCGGTATCTTGCCGATCTTCATGCGCCATTCACGCGGGCCGCTGTCGTGTACCGAGTTGCCGCTGCTGTCTACGGCAACGGTGACCGGCATGTTTTCCACGTCGAACTCGTAGATCGCCTCCATGCCCAGTTCCGGGAAGGCCAATACTCGGGCGTGTTTGATCGCCTTGGCGACCAGATAAGCTGCGCCGCCGACCGCGATGCAGTAAACCCCTGCGTGCGCCTTGATCGACGCAATCGCTTCCGGGCCGCGTTCCGATTTGCCGACCATGCCGAGCAGCCCCACTTGTTCGCCCAGCATCAGGTCGGTGAACTTGTCCATCCGCGTTGCGGTGGTCGGGCCGGCCGGGCCGACGGCTTCGTCGCGCACCGGATCGACCGGGCCGACGTAGTAGATGAATTTGTTATGAAAATCGACCGGCAGCGGCTGGCCGTTCCTGATCAGGTCAGCCAGTTTCTTGTGCGCGGCGTCGCGGCCGGTGAGCAGTTTGCCGGTAAGCAGGATCTGTTCGCCGGCTTGCCATTTCGCGGTATCGGCGGCGGTCAATGTGTCGAGGTTGACGCGGCGCGCGGTGGCCGGGCCGTTCCAGGCGATCTCCGGCCATTCCGACAGGGCGGGCGGCGTGAATGCAGCCGGACCGGAGCCGTCCAGCGTGAAGTGGATGTGGCGAGTGGCTGCGCAGTTGGGTATCAGGCCGACCGGCAGGCTGGCGGCGTGGGTCGGGAAGTCCTTGATCTTGACGTCGAGCACGGTGGTCAGGCCGCCCAGGCCTTGCGCGCCGATGCCGAGCGCGTTGACCTTGTCGAGCAATTCCAGGCGCAGTTCTTCGATGCGATTGGCCGGTCCGCGCGCGCGCAGTTCGTGGATGTCGATCGGGTCGAGCAGCGCTTCCTTGGCCATCAGCAGGGCCTTTTCCGGCGAGCCACCGATGCCGATGCCCAGAATGCCGGGCGGGCACCAGCCGGCACCCATCTCCGGCAGCACCGAGAGCACCCAGTCAACGATGGAGTCGGACGGGTTCAGCACGGTGAAATGCGCCTTGTTTTCCGAGCCGCCGCCCTTCGCCGCGACCTTGACGTCGACCGTGTCGCCCGGCACCAGATCCATGTAGATCACCGCCGGGGTGTTGTCGCGGGTGTTCTTGCGCGCGCCGGCCGGGTCGGCGAGGACCGAGGCGCGCAGCGGGTTGCCCGGATCGGTATAGGCGCGGCGCACGCCTGCGTTGACCAGGTCGGTGATGTTCGGATTGCCTTCCCAGACCACATTCATGCCGATCTTCAGGAAAACAACGGCCATGCCGGTGTCCTGGCAGATCGGCCGATGGCCTTCGGCGCACAGCCGCGAGTTGATCAGGATCTGCGCCATCGCGTCGCGCGCGGCGGGCGATTGTTCAAGGTCGTAGGCCGTCTTCATCGCGCGGATGAAATCGAGCGGGTGATAAATCGAGATGAACTGGAAAGCATCGGCGATGGACTGGATGAAATCTTCCTGGCGAATGGTGGTCATGGCGGTCTCCTTTGAGTCTTTGAAGTATGGCCGCCAGTTTGAACAAGGAAAAGCCGACTAAATCATTAGGTTTTTCAATGCCGATGCTTGAAATATTTGTGCAGTGCATCAGCAGTTAAAAGAATAGCGTTCGGGCCATACAAGGAACGGGCATGACCTGCTTCCACTTTGATCGAGAGATGAGGAGTTCGACATGGCCAACGCTAGCCGCGAGGTTGCCAACAACCTGGGCGCGGGTTTTGGTGCGGGGTTGGGTGCGGGGCTGGGTGATTACTGGCCCGGCATCCAGCTTTATTACCCGCCGGTGAAGTACGCCCCGGCACAGGGACTGTACGAAGACCTGGACGCGGCTGCGCTGCGTTTTCAGAAGCACGCCCGGCATTGCCACGCGCAAACCCTGTTGTTCGATCTGGAAGATGGCTGTCGCCAGAAGGCGCTGTCGCGCGATCTGCTGCGTCAGGAGTTGCCCGGTCTGGATCGCGACGATCTGGCGGTGGCGGTGCGCATCAACCCGTTCCGCACGCCGGAATACGAGCTTGATCTGAAAATGGTGCGCGACCTGGCCGACCACATCGACGTGGTCATGCTGGCCAAGGCCGGCGAGGCTTACGGCGCGGCGGAGATTCGCGATCTGTCCGCCGCGCTGGCCGGGATGAATCCGCGCATCACGATCCAGCCGATCATCGAGCATCCGAAGTCGCTCAAGATCGCGCCGGACATCATGGCTTACCCGACCGTGAAGCATGTGGTGTTTGGCATCCACGATTTTTCCAAGGCGATGGGCATCCAGATCACGCCGCGCGGCTGGACGCAGGAACTGTCCTACTTCCTGCATCAGATCATCTTCGAAGCGCGCATCAACGGCGTCGGCGTCATCGGCGGCGTCGAGGTGCTGATCGGACAGGCCGGCATGCCGGAGAACTATCTGGAACCGCATGACATCCGGCGCTGGCTGGATCTGCACGGTGACGACGAATCACGCGTGGTGTATCGCCACGCCTGCGAGGAATCGGCGATGGGCCTGACCGGCAAGCAGGTCATTCACCCCAGCCATATCCATTTGTGCAAGGTCGCCTACACGCCGTCGCCGACCGAGGTGGCGCGCAACATCCGCGTGCTCAGAGCCGCCGTCGAGGCGGATGCGCTGCTCGGCGGTGCGATCAAGTTCGAAGGCGAAATGCTCGACCCGCCGATGTTCGGAAAAGCGCTGCAAGTGCTGTTGCGCGCGCATGCGCTGCGAGCGTTGTCGGAAGCGGATACCGATTTCGCGTTGAAGGTGCTGGCCATGCTGCCGGCGCAGGTGGTCAGAGAAAACTGGCCGTACGGGGTGATTCTGTGAATGTTCGCGATGAACACGTCCCCGCCGGCAAGCACTTTTTACTGCGACAGATGATCTACAACCTCGCAGGCAGAGCCCTTGTAGCCCTTGTAGGATGGGTCAAGCGCAGCGGACCCATCAACACCCACGAACCGATGGGTCCGCTGCGCTTGACCCATCCTACGGGGTGCTTCGATCCACGCGCTTTTCCCGATCTTCTGATGGTGCAGCGGTCCCATCATCAACTCGCAGGCAACGCCCTTGTAGGATGGGTCAAGCGAAGCGGACCCATCAATGCCCACGAACCGATGGGTCCGCTGCGCTTGACCCATCCTACGGAGTGCTTCGATCCACGTGCTTTTCCCGATCTTTTGATGGAGCCACCGAATGAACGCGCCTGAACTCATTTCCTTGCCGGAGATCGCCATGCCCTTTGAACCCTTCCCAGCGTGGAACTGGAATTTGCCCGAGCACTTCAACATCGGTGTTGCCTGCACCGATGCGCATCTGGGCACGGCCAACGAGAACAAGCTGGCGATGATCGTCGAGGACGATGTGCTCGGCGTCTCTACCGCGACCTACCGGCAACTGGCGCAGGCCACTTCGCGCTTCGCGCAGTTGCTGCGCAATCTGGGCGTGGCGGCGGGCGAGCGGGTGTTGATCCGGCTGCCGAATTCGCTGGCCTATCCCACCGCATTCCTTGGCGCGATGAAACGCGGCGCGATCGCGGTGCCGACTTCGACTTTGCTGACTGCCGAGGAAGTGGTTTATCTGGCGAAGGATTCGGAAGCGACCGTTCTGGTCACCGACAAGGCGATGTGGCTGGGACTGCGTGAAAAACTGGTCGGACTGGACCATTTGCGCTTCGTCCTGCTGACCGGACCCGGCGGTTTGCTGCCGGCAGGCGGGGTGGAAGTCCGCGATCTGGAAAGCGAACTGGCCGAAATCGTCGGTTGCGAGCCGCCGCATAAAACCCGCTCGCACGACCCCGCCTATCTGGTTTACACCTCCGGCACCACCGGCTACCCGAAAGGCGTGCTGCATGGGCATCGGGCGATGGTCGGGCGCGAGCCGGCAGCGCGGTACTGGTTCGATTTTGCCGACGATGTTGCCAACACCCGGAACGACCGCATCGTGCATTCCGGCAAGTTCAACTGGACCTATGTGCTGGGCTCCGGGCTGATGGACCCGTTGTATCTCGGCAAGACGGTCATCGTGCATGAGGGGAAAAACGACGCGGAAGGCTGGATTCGGCTGATCGCAAAGCACAGTGCGACGATCTTCATCGGCGTGCCGACCATCTATCGCCAGATCATCCAAAAAACGAATTTCACTGGCAGTGACGTGCCGACCTTGCGCCATTGCATGAGCGCCGGCGAGCACCTTTCCGACGAGATGCTGGGCCTGTGGAAGAACCGCTTCGGCGTTGATATCTACGAGGCGGTGGGCATGTCGGAAGTGTCCTATTACCTGTCGGAAAACAAGTTCCGGCCGATACGCCCCGGTTCCGCCGGTTTCCCGCAGCCCGGCCATGATGTGCGCCTGCTCGACCCGGAAACCCTGCGCGAAGTCGAGGCCGGCGAGGAAGGCATGATTTGTCTGCCGGCCGACGATCCGGGTCTGTTCATGCGTTACTGGAACCTGCCGGAGGAAACCGGCAAGGCGTTCAAGGAGCGCTGGTTCCTGACCGGCGATTACGCGCGCTTCGATGAAGACGGCTACATCTGGTTTCTCGGCCGCCGCGACGACATCATCAATTCCTTCGGTTACCGCGTGTCGCCGCATGAAATCGAGCGGGTGATGAAGACACATCCCGCCGTGGCCGATTGCGCGGCAACCGGTGAGGAACTGGCCGTCGACAAGGTGCTGGTGACGGCGTATGTGATGCCGCACCCAGGCGCCACTGTCACGGCGGATGAACTGGCCGCCTTTGGCCGCGAACATCTGGCCGGCTACAAGGCGCCGAAGATCGTTTATCTGGCCGCCGATTTCCCGCGCACCAAGAACGGCAAGATCATCCGCAAGCAGTTGACGCCCGCCCTGGCGATTGGGAGGTCCGCATGAGTCACTACCGCCCCCGTCGTTCCATGCTTTACATCCCGGCCTGCGTGCCGCGTTTCCTGGCCAAGGGGCGCGAGTTGCGCGTCGATAGCCTGATCTTCGATCTGGAGGAATCCGTCCTCGTTGCCCGCAAGACCGAGGCACGGCGCAACGCTGCGACGGCCCTTATGGAGGGCGGCTTTGGTCCGCGCGAGGTGGTCGTGCGGGTCAACCGGCACGACACCGCCTGGGGACTGGATGACCTGACCGCCATCGCGCCGCTGCGGCCGGACGCCATTCTGTTTCCGCGCATCGAAAGCCGCGCCGATGTGCTCGCGGCGCTGGCCGCGCTGGATGCGGCCGGCGGCGAACATCTGCCGATCATGGTGATGCTGGAGACGCCGCTGGCGGTGTTGCGCGCCGAGGAGATCGCCGGCGCTTCCGATCGCCTGCGCTGCCTGGTCATGGGCACGTCCGATCTGACCAACGAACTGCACGCGCGCATCACGCCGGACCGCCTGCCGATTCTGTACAGTCTGTCGCATTGCCTGCTGGCGGCACGCGCGCATGGCCTGCCCATCGTCGATGGCGTCTATCTCGACATGAAGGACATGACCACGTTCGAATATGCCTGCCGGATGGCGCGCGATCTCGGCTTTGACGGCAAGACGGTGATTCACCCCCTGCAGATTCAATATGCCAACGATGCCTTCACGCCGCACCCGCCCAGCGTCGAGCGCGCGCGCAAGATCATCGACGCGTTCGCCGAAGCCAATGCCGAAGGGCGCGGCGTGACTGTCGTCGATGGCCGTCTGGTGGAGAATCTGCATGTCGAGGCGGCGCGGCGCACCTTGATGATTCATTCAATGATCGAGATGATGGAAACCGCGAAGTTGGAAACCGAAATTGCCCAAAACCCTGTCGCCCCGGCGCATGCCGGGGCCCAGTGAACGACTGGATGCCGGCCTGCGCCGGCATGACGCAGCACCGGAGACCCGTATGAGCAAAGCCAGCACCGGCAATTACTTCGAGGATTTCTACCTCGGACGCACCTTCGTGCATGCCACACCGCGCACGGTAGGTGAAGGCGATATCGCGCTCTATCTGGCGCTGACCGGTTCGCGTCATGTCATTGGCTGCGCCGCGCCGGTGGCACATTCGCTCGGCTATGTCGGACGTCCGCTGGATGATTTGCTGGCCTTCCATCTCGCCTTCGGCAAAACCGTGGCGGATATCTCGCTCAATGCCATCGCCAACCTGGGTTATGCCGATGTGCGTTTCCTGGCGCCGGTCTATGTCGGCGACAGTCTGGCTGCCGAATCGACGGTGATCGGCCTGAAGGAAAACAGCAGCGGCGACAGCGGCGTGATCTGGGTGCGTTCGACGGCGGTCAACCAGAACGATGAGGAAGTGTTGACCTGGATACGCTGGGTGATGGTGAAAAAGCGGGACAAATCACGGCCGGCGCCACAAAGCGTGATTCCGGAAACCAATGCCCGCGTGAAACCGGAACGGCTGGCCGTGCCGGACTTTCTCGATTGCCGCGAATTCGAGACCGGCCTCACCGGCGGCCCCTGGCTGTGGGAAGACTATGCGGTTGGCGAATGCATCGACCACCCGGCCGGCATGACGCTGGACGAATCGGACCATACCTTTGCCACGCGTCTGTATCAGAACCCGGCGCGACTGCATTTCGACGCACATCTGATGCGCGCATCGGCGTTCGGCCGCCGCCTGGTTTACGGCGGCCACGTCATTTCGATCTGCCGGGCGCTCAGCCATGACGGCCTGGAAAATGCGTTGCTGATCGCGGCCATCAACGCCGGCACGCACAGCAACCCGACTTTTGCCGGCGACACGCTCTATACCCGCAGCGAGGTGCTGGAGGTATGGGAGTTGCCGGGCCGCGATGACCTGGGTGCGTTGCGCCTGCGCATGCTCGGATTGAAGAACATGACGCCCGCCGAATTGGCCGAGGCGAAGGTTGATGGCAAATATCACCCCAATGTCGTGCTCGACCTGGATTACACCGTGTTGATGCCGCGTCGAAATTAGAACTTGCATAAGCCTTTGCAGGATGGGTCAAGCGCAGCGGACCCATCAACGCACCGAGCGATGGGTCCGCTGCGCTTGACCCATCCTACGATCATGTGACGAAGTATTCAGGAGACAAGATGACCCCCGTTCACCCCGATGCCGCGCTGTTCGCCGGCGAGAAGCCGTTCCCGGTGATTGCCGCCTGCGAGCACTTCGCCGGCAGCGAAAAGCTGATCCTGAAGGCGCTGGAGCAAATGGAGAAGCTTGGGCCGGTCTTCAATATCACCTGCGATTGCGAGGACGGCGCACCCGCCGGACGCGAACGCGAGCATGCCGGGATGATCGCGCGGGTATTGCAAACCGAAGCCAACAATCACCACATGGCCGGCGCGCGCATTCATGACTACAGCCACCCGGCCTGGAGGCAGGATGTGGAAATTCTGGTTGGCGGCGCCGGCAATCTGCTCGCCTATCTGACCATTCCGAAATGCACCGAATACGCGCACGCCGCCGAGATGATCGAGTTCATCCAGCATATGGCCGGCATGCACGGCATCGAGCGTGAAATCCCGATTCATGTCCTGATCGAAACACATGGTGCTTTGCGCGATGTGCATCGCATCGCGACCCTGCCCTGGTTGCAGGTGCTCGATTTCGGCCTGATGGATTTCGTTTCCGGCCATCACGGCGCGATCCCGGCCAGCGCGATGCGCAGTCCGGGCCAGTTCGAGCACAAGCTGATCGCACGCGCAAAGACCGAAGTGGTGTCCGCCGCGCTGGCCAATGGCGTCATCCCTTGCCACAACGTCACGCTCGACCTGAAGAACCCTTACACGACCTATCAGGACGCGCGGCGGGCGCGCATGGAGTTCGGCTTTCTGCGCCAGTGGAGCATCTATCCGACCCAGATTCAGCCCATCGTCGATGCGATGAAGCCGGATTACAGCGAGGTGGAAACCGGGGCGGCGATCCTGCTCGCCGCACAGCGCGCCGACTGGGGGCCGATCCAGCATGCCGGCGAACTGCACGACCGCGCGACTTACCGCTATTACTGGGAGGTGTTGCGGAAGGCGCGGGTCACCGGCTTGAAGATGCCGGCCGAAGCCGAAGCTGCATTTTTTGCCTGACTGCCTCTACCCGGTCAGTGGACCGGGAGCCAGCGACGCAGCAGCGCATTCAGCCTGGCCATTTCCACCGGCTTTGCCATGTGGTCATCCATACCGCTGGAAAGGCAGCGGTCTCGGTCTTCATTCAAGGCATTTGCCGTCATGGCGATGATCGGAATTCGCGCTTTACCGGTTGCTTTTTCTCTGGCGCGGATTTGCACGCTGGCTTCCATGCCATCCATTTCCGGCATTTCCATATCCATCAGGATCAGGTCGTAGTCACGCTGTTCCAGCTTTTGCAGTGATTCGACGCCGTGGTTGGCGATGTCATAGGTCAAACCGAGTTTGTCCAGCATGCGTGTGGCCACCATCTGATTGATGCGGTTGTCCTCCACCAGCAGGATATGGCCCTGCAAGGGACGATCAACTTTCGCATCGGCTTCTGCAACGGGTACTTCCCGCGCTGGTGCGTTCTGTTCAGCGGCCGTTGATTCACCTAGGGGAACCTGTATGGAGGGCAGGCTGAACCAGAAATGGCTACCGACTCCCGGTTCGCTTTCAACCTGGATTTCGCCGCCCATGGCATGCACGAGATCCTGGGAAATCTTCAGTCCCAGGCCGGTTCCGCCAAACTTCCGAGTCGTCGATTCATCCGCCTGGGCAAAGGGTTTGAACAACCGCCCCAATGTCGCCGCATCCATGCCGATACCACTATCCCGCACACTGATCCTGATCCGCTGGCCTGCTTCGATGGGTTCGATGCGGACTTCAATTCCCCCCTGGGAGGTGAATTTCTCGGCGTTGCCGATCAGATTGATCAAGACCTGACGCAGTCGCGTTGGGTCGCCCAGAATTTTGTCCGGCAGTCCGGGCGCCGCATCGAAGCGCAGTTCCAGCCCCTTGGCCTTGACTCGCTCCGATACCAGGGCGGCAACTTCGTCCAGGGTATGTCGAAGGTCAAACGGAATCTGCTCGATGGTCAATTTGCCCGATTCGATCTTGGCCAGATCCAGCACCTTGTTGATCAGTTCAAGCAAATGCCCGCCCGCCCGGTTGATCTCGCCCACGTAGTCGCGATGCTCGGGCTTCAGCGCTTCGCTTTCGAGCAACTGGGCAAAGCCCAGAATCGCGTTCATCGGGGTGCGCAGTTCATGGCTCATGCGCGAGACAAAGTCGGACTTTGCACGGCTGGCGCGTTCGGCTTCTTCCTTGGCCGCGCGCATTTCTTCCAGCGCCAGTCGCAAGCGCAAATTGCTGGCATTGATCTGGCGGGCAAAAACAAAGCCGGCCAGCGTGGCCAGGACAATGATCAATACCACCAGCACCATTTCCATGGCCTTGAAGCGATCCCTTTGGGCCGCAAGTTGCTGTTCAAGTTCCTGCAAACGATCGCTGCTGTCGAAAAACAGGCGATTGGCGTTTTCGTTCAGGCGGAAGAAATACGGCGGTAGATGTTTCAGGTAAACCGTGATGTCATGTTCAAGCTTGAACAGGCCTTCGCTGTCGTTGTTGTCGCGTAACTGCGAACGCCGGCCGAGCAGTTCACGCAAGGCTTGCGTCTTGCTCAGAATCTGATCCAGCAGCGGCTCAAGTTCGATCAGTTCCATGACATATCCGTGCGCAGACGGGTCGGGCCGATATTCGACTTCCCGCACCATCTGATCATGGCCTTCGATGTTGAGATACACCACCTGCCTGACCCGGCCCCCGCTCTTGAGCACGGCAAGATCATGCCGCAGCTTGTCGACGTGTTCGCGGATATGGTCTTCCAGTCGCGCCTGCGCAGTCGGGTTGATGATGGTCGTCATCTGGTAGACATCCTTTTCGATGCCTTGCAACGTGCTGACCAGTTCGTCGCCGATGAACAGGCGTGCGCGCTCGTTGGTGCTGCGTTCGCCCAGTTCGTCATACAGGTTTGAGAAAAACATCTTCAGCCCGACCACCAGCATCAGGCTGACGACAAAGATGCCGATCAACCACAGAAAGCGTGCGGACTGGATATCCGCGCCGGCTGCTTCGGCTTGCTTGACGGGAAGCAAAGGCATGCCCCTGTACCGATTGCCTATTTCGTCAAACTCTTGTTGTCGAGAAATCCGAACTTGCGAAATACCGCCTGCCCTTCTTCGCCCGCAGCAAACTGCATATAGCGTTTGGTCAGTTCCTTGTTCTTCGAGAAAGTCAGCAGGTTGAGAAGCAACGCTTGCGGCGGGGCGAGTTTTGGATTCAGGTCGATGACATCGACAAACTTGGCGTTGTCGGGGAAGAAACCCGTCGCGCGCCAGTTAAGAATGACGTCGGCTTCGGCATTCTTCATGGCGTTGTTGAGACCGCGCGAATCCGGAGCGAGATAGATGCTGGCATCAAGAACCTTGTTGTAGATTCCGGCGGCAGTCAGCACATCCTTGGTTTCCTTGCCGACGCTGCCGGATTCGGCATTGCCGATGATGCTGGTGATGTCACTGCGCAACAGTTCCTTCACATCGCCCTTGATGCGTTTCGGGTTGCCCTTCTTCACCATGATCGCAAGCTGGTTGTATCCAACCGTAACGACATCGCCCAGCAAACCATCGGACATGTATTTGGTGCGAAACGTGGGCTCGCCCGGCAGGTACAGATCGCCGACCCCACTCTTCTTCAGGCTCTGATAAAGGTCTTCGGAGCCACCCTGCGCAAGGACGATGCTGACGTTCTCGCGCTGCTCGAACATGCGCGAAATTTCGGTCATCGGCCGAATCATGGTGATGCCACAGTAAATCAGCATCTCGGGCTTCGCAGGGGCTGCATGGACCGCGCCAGCCTGGCAAAGGAAAACCAGCAAGAAAGCAGTTATCGATCTGGGTAAGAATTTCAGCAACATGTTCGCCTCGGATGCTCAGAAACCGTCAGGGCGGTACGCCTGCACGGGAGCCACTGATAACGGCAAATGGGCAAAGAAATTGAGCGAACCTGCAAGTCAACCTGCCGAAGCCTCCGAGGGGCAGGGATGCGCCCTATAACACAGCTCAAGCTGCCGACAAGAGCGGCAGCGACAGGAATCGGTCAAAACCGGTTGACCAAGAATTGTTGTGGCCTTCAAGCAACACCAGGAAGGGTCATTTTCAACCCGCCACTTGCCACTAACCCCGCATTGAATATAAGCGTATCATTATATTCATCAAATAAGCATTAACACCTAATGGATTGGCTGGCGGAGAAAATTTTACTTTTTTATATTGGAATCATCATGGAATCGCTCATCTTCACTCTGCTTGCCTTCATTACCTCAGTCTCCAGCATTGCCGCCCTGTCAATAACCGCAGTCATCCTCCTGGTTCTCGGCCAGCTAACCACCTTGGTTTACCGCAACATCTCGAAACAGCAGTAACTTGCCAAATTGAGGCGGCGGAAGTCTCCGACCGCCTGAATTTGCACCGTCAGGAATATTGCAAATCAGGGCATGCCATAACGGGCAATCTCGATCAGGTTCCCATCGGGATCACGAAAGTAGATCGAGTTCATCACCCCCAACGCACCGGTGCGTCGCACTGGACCTTCTTCCAGCTGCACATCGCACGCGTTCAGATGGGCTATCCAGTCACTCAGCCCGACTTCCGTCACAAAACATAGATCCGCACTTCCCGGCGTAGGTCTCGCGGAATGAGGCTGAAAAGGTGCTGCGGCGGGGTGAAGGTTGATTTTCTGCTGACCAAACAGCAACGCCACGCGACCTCCGCCAAACTCGATGCGCCGCATTCCGAGAATTCGCTGAAAAAAAGCAGCGCTTGCCTCCACATCCGCGACGGTCAGCACCAGATGATCCAGCGATTCGATCTGCATCAGAACAATTCAATATCAGAAGAGTCGCCCGCCTGCTTCTGCTTCATCTCGACATAAGCATCAAGCGCTGCCTGGACGTTACCGGTCTCGATCAATTTGTCGAACATCAGCTTCTCGTCTTCCATCGTGTAACGAGAGCGTATCTTCTGTTGCAACGCATGCCAGGAGAACGGGTTGTAGAGCCGGGCCGGATCATTCACGATGCCGGTCAGTTCATCCAGGCTGCGACAGGCATGCGACAAACGCTGCGACAAGCGGTCGTAAAACTGGAAGGCCACAATCGCTTGCTGCATCTGGACGGAAACTGCGGCGCCACTTTCTGCGATGGACTGCTTGACCAGAGTGTCCGGCAACTCATGCGCCGCCGCGACCAGTGCCATGATGTTGCCGTACATGCCGGTAAAGGAGTTGGTCAGCACCTCGACCGAACCACTTGAATCCTTCAATGCCATTTCGATTTGAGCCACTGCCAGATTCAACATCATGATGGTCTCCCGCACCTGGCTCCAATCCAGATCAGGCCTTGCGGCTGTCGAAGGCTGTACAGTGAAGCTATTCAGTGTATCCATTGCATCTCCTGATCGTTATCGGGGTTCACGGAATTGCTGTGTGCCTCGCGCTCATCGGCACAGATGCACGAAAAATTGAGCCTTCAGCAAGAAAACCCGTGCCGATCAAGCAGCCCGGCAACCCGCCGAATAAATCATCGTGCTGCGACTCTTTTCCAGATGGGAATCGATCCGGCCCCTGCCTGAGACACTCCAGAGCGCCCCATTTCTGTGCATTTAGTGCCATATTGGTGCATCTTCTTTTCCCGTCTCCGACACAATGCCTTATGGCACAATGCTTCGTCCGATTTCGGGGCGTGGCACAGATCATGCTTTACTGCCGCCCGTGGATAACCACTAATTGCAATCCAGTTCAAACAAGGAGTTCGAAATGGCGGTCGCCGATGTAATGAAGATGATCCAGGAAAACGACATCAAGTTTGTTGATTTCCGATTTACCGATACCCGCGGCA
Organism: Tepidiphilus sp. J10; assembly: GCA_945897955.1. Lineage (GTDB taxonomy): Bacteria > Pseudomonadota > Gammaproteobacteria > Burkholderiales > Thiobacillaceae > PFJX01. The sequence goes on from CAMDGQ010000046.1 coordinate 22,840, forward strand.
AAGAACAGCATGTAACCGTGCCGGTTTCGAAGCATGGTTTTACCGAAGACAAGTTCACCGACGGCCACGCTTTTGACGGTTCCTCGATTGCCGGCTGGAAAGGCATCCAGGCCTCCGACATGCAGTTGATGCCCGACCCGGAAACCGCCAACCTCGATCCGTTCATGGACGAGCCGACCCTGATTCTGACCTGCGACGTCGTCGAACCCGACACCGGCAAAGGTTACGACCGCGACCCGCGTTCCATTGCCAAGCGCGGCGAGGCCTATCTGAAGTCCACCGGACTGGGCGACACCGCCTACTTCGGCCCGGAACCCGAATTCTTCATTTTTGACTCCGTGACCTGGGGCTCCGACATGTCCGGCACCCACGTCGCCATCGAGTCAGAAGAAGCCGCCTGGTCCTCCGCCAAGAAGTACGAGGGTGGCAACATGGGCCACCGTCCCGGCGTCAAGGGCGGCTATTTCCCGGTTCCCCCGGTCGATTCGCTGCATGACATTCGCGGCGCCATGGTTCTGGCCCTGGAAGAAATGGGCGTACCGGTCGAAGTGCATCACCACGAAGTCGCCACCGCCGGCCAGTGCGAAATCGGCACCGTGTTCTCCACCCTGGTCAAGCGCGCCGACTGGACCCAGATCCTCAAGTACGTCGTGCATAACGTCGCGCACAGCTATGGCAAGACCGCGACCTTCATGCCCAAGCCCATCGTGGGCGACAACGGTTCCGGCATGCACGTTCACCAGTCGATCTGGAAAGACGGCAAGAACCTGTTTGCCGGCAACGGCTACGCCGGTCTGTCCGAGTTCGCGTTGTACTACATCGGCGGCATCATCAAGCACGCCAAGGCGCTGAACGCCATCACCAACCCCGGCACCAACTCCTACAAGCGTCTGGTTCCCGGCTATGAAGCTCCGGTCATGCTGGCCTATTCCGCCAAGAACCGTTCCGCTTCCATCCGCATCCCGCACGTCGCTTCCGACAAGGCGCGCCGCATCGAGACCCGCTTCCCGGATCCGTCCTCCAACCCGTACCTGTGCTTCACCGCACTGATGATGGCCGGCCTGGATGGTGTGCAGAACAAGATTCACCCCGGCGACCCCGCCGACAAGAACCTGTATGACCTGCCGCCGGAAGAAGAAGCGGCTATCCCGAAGGTTTGCCACAGCCTGGAAATGGCCCTGGAACACCTGGCCGCCGATCACGAGTTCCTGACCCGTGGCGGCGTCTTCTCGAAAGAGTGGATCGAGTCCTACATCGATCTGAAGATGGAAGAAGTCACCCGCTTCCGCATGACCACGCACCCGGTCGAGTTCGACATGTACTACAGCCTGTAAGCTACGCCGCGTCTTGAAGGGGCGGCTCCGGCCGCCCTTTTTTATTGCCCCATTTTCCCTCGTTTCCCTACACTTGAGGCATTCGTATCGAGGTTGCACCCAATGCGTATTGCCATCACAGTTTTGTTGCTCGCACTGCACCATCCAGCCTGGGCTGAAATCTATAAATTCGTCGATGAAAACGGCCTCGTCACCTATACCAACATGCCGCGTCCTGGCATCAAGCCGCAAATGGTCATCCCGGATACACCACGTGCAGGCGCCCAGCCCGCCGCACCTGACAAGAAGTCGAAATCAAGCACAAGAATCGCCACACCCAGCTACTTCCCCCGCGTCGATAGCGGGACTCAAAGCAAACGCGACGACATGCGCAGGCAGTTGCTGGTGGAAGAAATGCGCAGCGAGGAGCGCAATCTGACGGCAGCAAGAACCGAGCTGGCGACCAACAGCCGCCGACCAGGCGCGGATGTAGGCAAGCTGACCGAGGCCGTTCGCATGCACGAAAAAAACATTCAGATGCTCAATAAAGAGTTGTCGCACATTCGCTGAATCCGCGCCGCAAAGTGCAGAGGGCGGAAAAACCCGCCGGGCTGGTAAAATTGCGTTTCTTATTTGTTATCCAGCCCCGATCATGCGCATTTCACAGTTCTTCCTCTCCACCAGCAAAGAAGCCCCGGCCGAAGCCGAACTGGCCAGTCATCGCCTGATGCTGCGCGCCGGTCTGATCAAACGCCTCGGCTCCGGCCTTTACACCTGGATGCCGCTGGGTCTGCGCATCCTGCGCAAAGTCGAAGCCATCGTGCGCGAGGAAATGAATCGGTCCGGCGCCATCGAACTGCTGATGCCCGCCGTGCAACCGGCGGAACTCTGGCAGGAGACCGGGCGCTGGGCGGTATTCGGCCCGCAGATGCTGAAGATCAAGGATCGCCACCAACGTGATTTCTGCTTCGGCCCGACGCACGAAGAAGTCATTACCGATCTGGCGCGCAAGGAACTGCGTAGCTACAAACAACTACCGGTCAATTTCTATCAGGTGCAGACCAAATTCCGCGACGAGATCCGGCCGCGTTTCGGTGTCATGCGGGCGCGCGAATTCCTGATGAAGGACGCCTATTCCTTCCACCTCGACGAAGCCAGCCTGGACGTCACCTACCAGACCATGTACGCCACCTACTCGCGCATCTTCACCCGCCTGGGCCTGAAGTTTCGCGCCGTCGCGGCCGACACCGGCGCCATCGGCGGCAGCGGCTCGCACGAATTCCACGTTCTCGCCGACTCGGGCGAGGACGGCATTGCCTTCTGTCCGGATTCCGACTACGCGGCCAACGTTGAAATGGCCGAAGCCTTCGCCCCTACCGCACCCCGTCCGGCTGCAACGGAAACGATGCACGACGTCGACACGCCGAAACAGACCACCTGCGAGGATGTCGCCACGCTGCTCGGCATTCCACTGCAAAAAACCGTCAAGCTGATCGCAGTGATGGCGGAAGAAAAGCTGAACGTCCTGCTGATTCGCGGCGATCACAGCCTGAACGAAGTCAAAACCGGCAAGGTCGAGGGACTATCCGACTTCCGCTTCGCCACCGAGGCTGAGATCCGCGCCGCGTTCAACTGCCCGCCCGGCTTCCTTGGCCCGGTCGGCCTTGACCGCAGCCAGATTCGCGTCATCGCCGACCGCACCGTCGCCGCCATGGCCGACTTCGTCTGCGGCGCCAACAAGCCGAAATTCCACACCGCCGGTGTCAACTGGGGACGCGACCTGCCCGAACCCGATCTGGTGGCGGATATCCGCAACGTCATCGTCGGCGACCCCAGCCCGGATACCAAAGGCACGCTCGATCTCTGTCGCGGTATCGAAGTCGGCCACATCTTCAAACTCGGCACCAAATATTCCGAAGCGCTTGGCGCCACGGTGCTTGATGAACAAGGCCAGGCTCGCACTGTTGTCATGGGCTGCTACGGTATCGGTGTCTCCCGCATCGTCGGCGCCGCCATCGAACAGGGCAATGACGAACGCGGCATCCTGTTCCCGCAATCCATCGCGCCGTTCGAACTCGCCATCGTGCCGCTCGGCCTCAAGCGCAGCGAACCCGTTCGCGAAGCCGCCGAAGCGCTCTATAAAGAGCTCATGGCCGCCGGCATCGACGTCGTGCTGGATGATCGTGACGAGCGGCCCGGCGTCATGTTCGCGGATATGGAATTGATCGGCATTCCACATCGCGTCGTGGTCAGTGAGCGTGGTTTGAAGGAAGGCATTCTGGAATTCCAGAGCCGAAATGAAACTTCCGGCACAAAGATTGCTCAACTAGAAGCCTTACAGTTTATTCAGGAGCACGTTAAAGCATGTCGCTCGACAACTTGAAATCAGCGTTCTGGCTGCTCGTCTTCGTCTCGGGCGGAGCGTTTGCCGGCGCGCAGCAGTACGAGCCGCTATCCGCCAGTGTCAAATCGCAGCTCTCGAAAGCGGTGGCGGATACTGCCGTCAAGAATGCAGCTTTCGCCAGCACACCCGGTGTGCAAACCTGGCTGGCGGAGATGTCGCGCCGACTTGAACGGCGAATTCCCGACGCCGAATATCGCGAGGATTTCCTGAATACGCTGCATTACGAATCCATCCGCGCCGGTCTCGACCCGGAAATGGTGCTTGGCTTGATCGAAGTGGAAAGCGGTTTCCGCAAATACGCCGTATCCAGCGCCACCGCCCAGGGCTATATGCAGATCATGCCGTTCTGGACCAAGGTCATCGGTACGACCGACCATAATCTATTCCACCTGCGCACCAACCTGCGCTACGGCGTCACAATCCTGCGCCATTACATCGACATCGAACGCGGCGACCTGTTTCGCGCCCTTGGCCGTTACAACGGCAGCCTGGGCAAGCCGGAATATCCCAACGCGGTCTATGCAGCCTGGCGCAAGAAATTTACCTACGGCATCCCGCCGGCTGGCGGCAGAACAAGACAGGTTCAATCAAATTCGACGCGCAACGGGGGTTGATTCAGCCCGGGTTGCGCCTCAACCGTGGAGAAGGATGCTTTACTCCGCGTCGCTCGCCCGTACGAGACATCGAGTAACCAGGCGATCCAGCGTGGTTGAAACCGAATGGCCCGCATGTCGGCTGGCGAAATTTGCGGCATGCTCCCTGCATGAACCGTCCAGCAATGCCTGACGCAGCACCGCCCCGATCAGACGGGCATCGTTGGGCAAGACTTTGCCGGCCTTGAGTTCGCCCACTCGCACCGCGAACATGGCCTGCTCAAGGTGATTGGGCAGCATCAGCAAAGGTACGCCGGCGCGTAACGCCTGGGAGCCCAGTCCATAGCCGGCGTGGTGGATGACAAGATCGGCCTGAGCCAGCACATCGGCCATGAGTTGCGGTCGATTTCGCACCAGGATATTCGGCTTTTCCAGCGCAGCCGCCGCCGCGTCGGGTAGCTTGGCGGCATACGTCAGAACCTGACAGGGCATGCCAGCCAGATGATGCAGCAGCGGTTCGAACAAGGCATGCGCGGCGTCGAGATAGACAAAAACACGTTTCCCTTCGCCTTGCGGCCAGATCGGCGTCTCGCCCCATGATTCGGTGTAAAGAGGGCCGTAATAATCAGCCGCACCGCGTTCCGGATAATGGTCGAGCTCCGGTAACCCCAACAGGCACGTTTCCACGCCCTGAAACAGATCGCACAAGCGTGGCAATTCCGGACTGCCCAGGGTTTTCAGCGCCTGATTCGCCGTCGCCAGCACCTGCTCCTCAACCGAATGCATGAACGGAAGCAACTCCGCGCTTTGCCAATAACGCATATTCGGGAACGGTGCAGTCAGCGGTGGAATACCGAACGGGGTATCGATGTACAGCATGGGCGTATCGCGACCCAGCAAGCCCAGCAACAAGCCAGGCGCATGATTGGCCACGATCAGCCGGGGCGCGATGGCATCAATCAGATTGCGCCAGCCGCGCGCCATACCGCACAGACCATCGGCGCTGAGCCAGCCCTTGCGGGCCAGAATACCTGCGTAATTGATCGGCTCGGGAATGTTGCCAGGCCCGGAAGGCCACACCGGCGCCTGCACCAGTCGCACGCCCAAGCGCCCGAGCGTGATTTCAGCATCGGTCAAATTCTGGCAGGCCGCCCACAGCTCGAATCCCTGTGCTTGCAGGCGCTCGGCCAGAACCATGAACTTGGTCACATGACCGAGCCCGCCACCCAGTTCCCAGGCCAGCAGGATGCGCGGCTTTCCCCCCATCAGCGGGTACGCGGCCGGCTCACCACACGATTGGCTTCCGCATATTCCACCAGCGCGGAAGCGCTCAGCGCGATCCGGGCTTGTTCGCGTTTGGCCGGATTGGCGAATTCGGCCAGATAAAGCTGGCCGGACACCGGTTCGATCCTGGAACCGCCCTGTTCAACCAGGGTTGCGCGAACCGCCGCCTCATCCACCGTCGGCTTGAACTTCACCAGCAGTTGCCGCTCGGCCAGGAGTTCGACTGCTGCCTTGTCCACCTGGGCATCCGCGACAACGGATTTTTCCGCCGGCCTGAAGAATGAACCGGCCTCGGCTTCCGGCACGATGGCTTCCGCCAGCCAGACCAGCGGCCACAGCAAAGTTCGCACCCCGGCGCGCAACCAGTCGTGGCGAGCGATGAAATTGGCCAGCGGCGGGCTGGCGCGGTAATAGGCGCTGACAAAAGCGCGCCCGAGCGCATTGGTCATCAGGTAGCCGTCGCGGAACTGGCGCAACGCGTTCACCTTGGGATGCAGCGCGCTGCCATAAGCGGCGGTAGCGATGAAGCAGCCAACCTGAGTACCGCCGCCATCGGTGGTTGCAACCGGCGTATTGACCGTGGCGATTGCAGAATAGGCCGAAAAGCCGGCAACCGCGCTTTGCGCCCTTACCCGGAAACGATATTCGACACCGCTGGAGAGACCGTTGACCTGATAACGGACTGTGTTCGCCGCCAGATTGGCAATTTCACTGAACACTTCATTGGGCGCGGCACGTTCGACGCGATAACCGTTTTCGCGCGCGGAGCGGTCGATCCAGGTCAGCGTCGCCGTGCTGCCGGCAATACTGGCCTGGAGCGAATCCGGTGCCAGCGGCGGGGTGATGACTTTGACCTCTGACGTGGGTAATGAATCGCCAATGCCATTGAAGGCGCGCACCCGATAGCCATGATAGGTTGCCTCACCAGCCAGCACAGCGACATCCTGATAAAGCAAAGTCGCCGAACCCAGGGTTGCGCGTGGCGTGGCGCTGAACGCCAGACTGGGGTCGACGCGGTATTCCAGCTTCCAGCCTGTTTCGATAGTGGAGTCATCCAGCCAGCTCAGATCAATGCGGCTGTCATTGATCTTGCTGGCAACCAGATGTGAAGGATGCATCGGTGTGCTGACTGCCAGGACGAAGTCCATCGCGGAGCCGATATTCAGGCGACCACCAGTGACGGCCAGACCGACCAGCGCCGCTTTCGCCTCGGCGGTTTTGAGCAGAATCTCGCGCACCTCGCGCATCGACAGACCCGGCTTATGCGACATCAGTAATGCCGCAGCACCGGAAACATGCGGCGCGGCCATCGACGTGCCGTTTTCATAGCCATAGTTGCCCAGCGCAATGCGGATGGTGCTGTAAACATTCTTGCCCGGCGCGAACAGATGCACGCTCTGTGCACCGAAATTCGACGAGCTCCCGGTGAACTGAGCAAGCTGGTCGAACTGATCCGAGGCGCCGACGGCAAGCAGGTTGTTCAGTGCATAGCTGGCCGGATAAGTGGGTTCCACATCACTGTCGCAGCCGTCGTTACCGGCGGCGAACACAACCAGGATTCCTGCCACGCGCGCGCGTTCCAGCATATCGCGTTCGGCCTGCGGCAGTGCTGTGCCACAGCGATAGGCGTAGGACGCATTGATGACTCTGGCGCCCTTGGCAATGGCGTAATCAAACGCGGCAACGATGGAGGCAGTAGTGCCGAAGCCGGCCGCGTCGAGAACCTTGAGCGGCATCAGTTGGACATTCCAGTTCACCCCGCTGACTCCGTCGGCATTGTTGCCCACCGCGCCGATGATGCCGGCGACATGGCTGCCATGACCATCGACGTCGTCATCCAGCGGCGCAGCATCGTTGTTGGCGAAATCCCAGCCGCGAATGTCATCCACGCGGCCATTGCCTTCGTCGTCGATACCGTTGCCGGCAATCTCGCCCGGATTCGTCCAGATGTTGGCGGCCAGATCGGGATGGTTGTAGTCGATGCCGGTATCCACCACCGCCACCACCACGGTACCGTCGCCGGTGTGCCGATCCCAGGCAGCAGCAGCGTTGATGTCGGCACCGCTCGTTCCGGTGATGCCGTTGACAGTCTGGCCGGTGTTGCGCATGCCCCATTGCAGATTGAAATTGGTGTCGCTCGGCACGGCCGTCTTGTGAACGATGTAATTCAGTTCGGCGTATTCCACATCCGGCTGGCTTGCATACCAGCGACGCATGCCCTCCACATCCCTGCCGGCGGCCAGGCGCACATGTTCGAGGCGACCGAAACGGCCGATACGCTGCCCGCCCGAAGCAGCATGTACCCGCGCGGCACTCACGCCAGACCGAAACTTGACCAGCAACTCGCCGTCCCGATAAGCCGGCCTTGCAGCGGGAGCGGAATCCGCAAATGCGCTGGAGACTTCGGCCACCGGCAAGGGCAGCAACGACAGACAGAGAAGGAACGGCAACAGATGCATGCGCTTCGTCATGGCGAACTCGTGTGAAGAACGGATGGGTGAATAGTAAAACTGCAACTCTCGCACCGGAGACAAAAAAAGAGGGGGCAAGCCCCCTCTTTTCAGCCAGCAGCCGGGATCAC
>CAMDGQ010000047.1 GCA_945897955.1 Tepidiphilus sp. J10
TGGGTGTGGCGGGCAAGTCTGCCACTCCCGCCTCGCTTGCCGGTGGGGAAATCAAACCAGCGATGGTCGCGTCTTGCGCTGCTTCCAGCCGTTCCGCCTCGGCCTGCGACAGGCGCTCGAAGCGCACGGTATCACCCGGCCGCAACTGGCCCATCTTCCACAACTCCGCTTGCACGATGGTCGCCGGGCAGACGAAGCCGCCCAGGCTGGGGCCGTCCGGGCCGAGGATGACCGGCATGTCGCCAGTGAAATCGATGGCGCCGATGGCATAGGCGTTGTCGTGGATGTTGGACGGATGCAGGCCCGCTTCGCCGCCGTCACTCCGCGCCCATTCCGGCTTCGGGCCGATCAGGCGCACGCCGGTGCGGCTGGAGTTGTAATGCACCTCCCAGTCGGTGGCGAAAAACATTTCGATGTCGGCATCGGTGAAGAAGTCCGGCGCGCCATGCGGGCCGTAGAGCACGCCGATCTGCCAGGCGTGGGTGTAGGCGGGAATCGTGATGTCGCGTGCTGGATTCCCGCCTGCGCGGGAATGACGATCCGCCAGATGCAGCACATCCCCCACCCGCAACGTCCTGCCCGCATGTCCGCCAAACTGGCCAAGCGTGAAGGTGGCTTTGCTGCCGAGATAATCCGGCGCGTCGAAGCCGCCTTGCACCGCCAGATAGGTGCGGCAGCCGGTGTCCTTGATCGCGCCGAGTTTCAGGATCGAACCCGCCGGCACGGCGTGCGCCGCCCAGTTGGTTAGCGGCACACCATCCAGTTCCGCACTCATGTCGGCGCCAGCAAGCGCTATGACGGCATCGGTGTTGAAGCGCAGGGTCGGGCCGGCGACGGTGAGTTCCAGGCCGGCCGTGCCTTCCGCATTGCCGGCCAGTCGGTTGGCCAGGCGGAAAGCCAGATGATCCATCGGGCCGGAGGGCGGCACGCCGACGTTCCAGTAGCCGGTGCGGCCGGGCCAGTCCTGAATGCTGCTCTGCACGCCGGGCTCGATCACATCGAGGGTGGCCGGGCGGTAGCGGAAGGCGTTCAGGTAGCGCGTGGTCTGGCGACCTTCGGCAAACACGCTGTCGGCCAGAATCTGGCGCAGGTATTCCAGGTTGCATTCGATGCCGGCGATGCGGGTGTCGGCCAGCGCCTGTTGCATCTTGGCCAGCGCGGCGGCGCGGTCGTCGGCCCTGACGATGATCTTGGCCAGCATCGGGTCGTAGAACGGCGGTACTTCGCTGCCGCGTTCTACCCAGGTTTCGATGCGTGCTTGGGGTGAAAACTCGACCTGGGTCAGCACACCGGCAGCCGGCTGGAAATCCTTGCCGGGGTCTTCCGCATACAGACGAACCTGGATCGAAGCGCCCTGCGGCTTTGCTTGGAAACCGCTCAAATCCAGCTCGCCGGCGGCTTCCCGCACCATCCATTCGACCAGATCGACGCCGCTGACTTCTTCGGTGACGCCGTGTTCCACCTGCAGCCGGGTGTTCACTTCCAGAAAATAGAACTGGCCGCTTTGCGTGTCATAAACGAATTCCACCGTGCCGGCGGAACGGTAGCCGACTGCCTGGGCCAGCCGCACGGCGGTGTCGAGCAGGTTCTGCCGCTGCGCGTCGGTCAGGCCTGGAGCCGGGGTTTCCTCGATGACCTTCTGGTTGCGTCGCTGCACGGAGCAATCGCGTTCGCCCAGGGCGACGACCTTGCCTTTCCCGTCGCCGAAGATCTGCACTTCGATATGACGCGCGTGCTCGACGTATTTCTCCAGGAAGATGCCGGCTTCCTTGAAGTTGGCGCGCGCCAGCCGGTCCACCGACTGGAAGGCCTCGACCAGTTCGTCGGCGCTCCAGATCAGCCGCATGCCGATGCCGCCGCCGCCCGCCGTGCTCTTCAACATCACCGGATAACCGATGCGCCCCGCTTCCGCCTGCGCGTGGCCGGCGTCAGACAACAGGCCGGAACCGGGCAGCAGCGGCACATGGTTGGCTTCGGCCAGATCGCGCGCCGTGTGCTTGAGGCCGAAGGCGCGCATCTGGTCCGGGCTGGGGCCGATGAAGGCGATGCCGGCGGCAGCACAGTCTTCAGCGAACCCGGGGTTTTCCGACAGGAAGCCGTAGCCGGGATGGATCGCTTGCGCGCCGCTGGCCTTGGCGGCTGCCAGGATTTTGTCGGCGCGCAGATAGCTTTGCGCCGCCGGCGCCGGGCCGATTTCGATGGCTTCATCGGCCAGACTGACGTGCAGCGAATGCCGGTCGGCCTCCGAATACACCGCGACCGATTTGACGCCCATGCGGCGCAGGGTGCGGATGATGCGGCAGGCGATGGCGCCGCGATTGGCGATGAGTACGGTGTTGAGCATGGAACCTCGCATTTCGCAAAAAACGCGCGGGTCGTCCCGCTGTCTAGTCTTTCGCCGGACGGGTCGTCCCGTCGCGGCGCACCCTACGCAAAATCAATCCCACACCAAAAACTGCACCGGCGTCGGGTTGTAGGCGTTGCACGGGTTGTTCAGTTGCGGGCAGTTGGAAACCAGCACCCAGACGTCCATCTCGGCGCGCAGTTCAACGTATTTGCCCGGCCCGGAAACGCCGTCGTCAAACTTCAGGTCGCCGCTTTCGGTGACCGGCACGTTCATGAAGAAGTTGATGTTGGGCACCAGGTCGGCCTTGGACAGACCCGAGTCGGAATGCTGGATGGCGAGCAGGTAGTTGTCGCGGCAACTGTGCATGAACTTCTTGTTCAGCGCATAACGCACCATGTTGCTTTCCGCCGCGCAGGCGCCGCCCAGCGTGTCGTGGCGGCCGCAGGTATCGGCGACGATGGTCAGCAGCGGCCGGCCTTCGCTGCTGTAAAGCACCGAACCGGTGGTCAGATAGATGCCGCCCTGACGCAGGATGGTTTCGGTGGCGCTGTAGTGTTCGTCGGTGTCGTGCCGGTTGTAGAAGATCACGTCGGCGGCCTGATTGCCGTCGAGATCGACAATGCGCAGGGTCTGGCCCTGTTTCACTTCATGCAGCCAGGGTTCGCCGGCCGGCAGTACGACGCTGAGGCTGGCGTCGGCGGGGTTCAGTGCGCTTTCCTGGATTCGGATGGCGGTCATGTCTTTTTCCTTACGCCAGATACTGCAGATCAGTCAGTTGCAGCGCCCGTCCGCCTTCCGGCCGGAACGTGCGGCAGTAGTCGTCGGCCGGGGCCGGGCCGGAGCGCCAGGCGCTGATGCCGACCATCGCCGGGGCGTAGTCCGGGCGCGGGTCGAGCGGATGCGGCGCGCTGGAAACCGCGACGATGACATCCATGTCCAGGCGCAGATCGACCGCGTCGCCGGCCTTGGCGTGGTTTTCGTGGAACCGGAAACCGCCTTCCTCATCGACGCTGACCTTGCTGAAGAAATTCACCGGCGCGACCAGATCGCGCCGGGTCAGGCCGTATTTGCCGATCTCGATCAGCAGCCCATCCTTGCCGGCGCGGTACATGCCGTTGCGATGTTGCTGGTAGTTGTGCGCGCCGTACTTGGCGTGCATGCGCTCGGCGTCGAGCAGCAGCCCGAGCGGGTCGTGCCAGCCCAGGCTGTCGGCGGTGACGGAAGCCATCGCGCAGCCCATGTCGCTCATCAGCACATGGCCGCGTGTGTAGTGCGCGGTGTGCTGCGCCTTCAGAGAATCGGGCATGTTGTAGCGTTCCAGTTTCTGGCCGGCGTTGTACAGCACCAGCGCCAGATTCGCGCCGTCACCCTTGGCGGTCAGGCGCAGCGTGACGCCGCGTGGCAGGCGCCAGGACCAGTGACAGCCACCGGGAACGGTTTCTTCCCAGAGCAGTTTTTCGCTCGGAATGGCATCAAGGGTCATGCCGCCACCCCACCCAGGTTAAGTTGATCGAGCATGTCGTAGTCGGTCTTCATGCCGGAGGTCTCCTTGATGCGCGCCAGGATTTCCTTTTTCAACGCGAGGAATTCCGGCGTGTGTTTCATGTCCTGCTCGCGCTCGGGCGGCAGCGGCACGGTGTAGATGCTGTCGATGCGGCCGGGGCGGGGCGCCATCAGCACGACGCGGTCGGCCAGGTAGATCGCCTCTTCCACGTCATGCGTGACGAAGGCGATGGTCGGCCTTTCCAGCTTGTGGACATGCAGGATCAAGTCATGCATGACTTCCCGCGTCTGCGCGTCGAGCGCGCCGAACGGTTCGTCCATCAGCAACACCTGCGGCCTGCCCATCAGCGCGCGGGCGATGGCGACGCGTTGCTGCATGCCGCCGGAAAGCTGGTTCGGCCAGGCGTTGGCGGCAGCGTTGAGGCCCATCAATGCCAGCAGGGCGTCGGCGCGGCCTGAGGCTGCTTCGACATCGGCTTCACTGATGTTTTCGCGGCCATGCGCCAGACGGCGGCTGAACTTGATGTTCTGCATCACCGTCAGCCACGGGTACAGGCTGTAATGCTGGAACACCATGGCACGGTCGGCGCCCGGCCCGGCCACCGGTCGGCCATCGGTCAGCAGGTTGCCGGTTGTGTGGTATTCGAGGCCGCCGATGATGCGCAGCAGCGTTGATTTGCCGCAGCCGGAAGCGCCGACGAAGGTGACGAACTCGTTGTCGGCAATGTCGAGATCGATCTGTTTCAGGGCTTCGACGCGGTGGCTGCCTTCGCCGAATACCTTGCCGACCTGCTGTACGGAAATTTTCGTCGTCATGATCTGAGGTACAGCCACGGAAACGCCTTGCGATGCGCCAGGCGGAACAACTGGTCCATGACCAGGCCGATCAGGCCGATCAGGATGATGCCGACGAAAATCTTGTCGGTTTGCAGGAAGCGCTGCGCCTTCAGAATCGAATAGCCCAGGCCGGAACTGGCGGCGACCAGTTCCGCCACCACCAGATAGGTCCAGGCCCAGCCCATGGTCACACGCAGGGTGTCCATGATCGCCGGCTTGGCGGCCTGGAAAATGACCAGATTGATTGTTTCGCTCCGGTTCGCGCCCATGGTCTGCGCCGCTTCGATCTGCGCCAGCGGCACCCGGCGCACGTCCTCTGCCATCATCAGCACCATCTGGAAGAAGGTGCCGATGAAGATGATCGCGATCTTGGACGATTCCTCGATGCCGACCCACAGCATGACCAGCGGAATGAACGCCACCGCCGGCATGTAGCGGATGAAGTCGGTCAACGGCTCCAGCACCGCCTGCACCGGTCGGAAGGTGCCGATTAGCAAGGCCAAGGGCAGCGCGATCACCGCCGAGATCAGAAAACCGGTGGTGACGCGGTAGATGCTGATGCCCATGTCGGCCAGCAGATCGTCTTCGACGTACCAGGTGACCAGGCGGTTGAAGACGTCCAGCGGTCCGGGCAGGAACACCTTGTCGACGTCGCTGCCGCTGGCCATGAACCACCAAAGGCCGAGCGGCGCCAGCAGGCCGAAGGCCGCGAACAGCCAGTACAGCCGGCGCGACAGCGGGCCGCGGATGGTCCACATGCCGGGGCGACGGGGGCGGGAGGTTGTCATGCCGGCGGCCCTGGCTTACTTGACGCCCGCCACTTCCTTGACCAGCGAGGCGTCCAGCCCCTTGGCGTAATCGACCTTGCCTTCCATCAGCTTGTTGTCGACCAGGAACTTGGCGATGGTCGGGGCGACACCGAGCAAGGAAGTCGCGTCGGTCGCCGGGCCAAAGGCCTGCAGGTTGGCTTTCTGGTCGAAGAACCTGGTGCCGGGCAGGAAGATCTTGTATTCCTTGGCTTCCATACCGACCACCTTGGCCATGATCTTGGCCGCTTCATCCGGATTCGCCTTGATGAATTGCTCGGTTTCGTACCAGGCCTTGATCATGCCGACGAAGTCCTTGCGCTTGGCTTTCAGCGCCTTGTCCTGCGCCACCAGCAGGTCGGGAATCAGGCCGGGCACGTCCTTCGAGGTGAACAGCGCCTTGCCCTTGCCGCTGCTCTGGATCTTGTTGACCCATGGATTCCATACCACGGCAGCATCGACGCGGCCGGCCATGAACGCGGCGGCGGCGTCACCGGCGGACATGTTCTGCACCTGCACGTCTTTCAGACTCATGCCGTTCTTGGCCAAGGCCATGGTGAGCAGGAAATGCGACACGCTGAACTCTTCCAGCGCGATCTTCTTGCCTTTCAGTTCGGCGAACGACTTGATCTTCGGGCTGACCAGCAGCGCGTCATTGCCGGCCGAGTTGTCGTTGACCAGGATGGTTTTCAGCGCGATGCCCTTCGACAGCGGCGCCATGGTGTCGCTCCAGGTCTGCGAGTTGGCATCGACCTGGCCGGCGGACAGCGCGCTGATCGAATCGGTGTAGTTGGCGAACCAGACCAGCTTCACATCGGCGCCGTGCTTCTTGAAGAAGCCCTTCTGCTCGGCGACATACCAGGCCACCCAGCCCGGCCAGTCGGACAAGCCGATCTTGACCTGGGCGGCGGCCGGCGTGGCCAGCATGCCGCAGGAAATTGAAACGGCCGCAAGCGCGGGGAGGAAGCGTTTGAAGAATCGCATGGCAAGGCTCCTGGCTGAGAAAGACAAAAGGGCGAGAGGGCGTCGATCACTTCCTCCCGGGCTTTTATCCCTCCGTGGAGCCTCGATTCGCTTGAGGCCGGCAAGCTCTCGGACCAGACATCCCGCGTGGAACCGGAACCCTAGCCTGCCTAAGGCACATTGATGCGCCTCTCGGTATGGTCTCTAGCAGATGCCATGCCATATCCGGAAGATGCAATGAAAGCTTTTAATATCAACAACATATTCTAAACCCGAGGCGCTGGTCCGGCTGTCAGCCCGGTGGCATGCACTCGCTTGGTGCGCCATGCCGGGCCTATGCCCCGGTGCGGGGCGGAGCGCGCGGGTCTTGCATTCACGGAGCGCCACGGGCCGTGAAAGTGCGCTTGCGCGATCTGGCCCGTTTTCATTTTGTCGCCTTCGTCACAACTCGTTCGCATGACGCTGTGCCGTTTGCGACACAGGCCGCCGATCCTGTCCTGAATGTTCAATTAATACAGAGAGATAGCGCGGTCGCACGGGCAGGCACGCAGCTTGCGGTAGTCAGGTCGTCACTACTCGGAGGACAACCCGTGGACCTTCCCGTACTTAATGCCAGCCCGGCCGCCTCAGCCGCACAATCCGGCGGCGGCTGCGATTCGCACTCTTGCGGCTCCAGCGACGATCAGCTCGGCCATCTGCCGGAGCACATTCGCGCCAAGGTGCATAACCATCCGTGCTACTCGGAACAGGCGCATCACTATTTCGCCCGCATGCATGTGGCGGTAGCGCCGGCCTGCAATATCCAGTGCCATTACTGCAACCGCAAATACGACTGTTCCAACGAGTCGCGCCCCGGCGTCGTGTCGGAAGTGCTGACCCCGGCGCAGGCGGTGAAGAAGGTGATGGCGGTAGCGGCCAACATCCCGCAGATGACGGTACTCGGCATCGCCGGACCCGGAGACCCGCTGGCCAACCCCGAGCGCACCTTCGAAACCTTCCGTGAACTCAGCGAAAAGGCGCCGGACATCAAGCTGTGCGTGTCCACCAACGGCCTCACGCTGCCGGAATCGGTCGAGGAACTGTGCAAGCACAACATCGACCACGTCACCATCACGATCAACTGCGTCGATCCCGATGTCGGCGCGAAGATCTACCCGTGGGTGTTCTGGAAGAACAAACGCGTCACCGGCCGCGAGGGCGCGGCGATCCTGATCGAGCAGCAGCAGAAGGGCCTGGAAATGCTGACCGCACGCGGCATTCTGGTGAAGGTCAACTCGGTGATGATCCCCGGCATCAACGACGAACATCTGGTCGAGGTGTCGAAGGTGGTCAAGGCCAAGGGCGCCTTCCTGCACAATGTCATGCCGCTGATCGCCGAGCCGGAACACGGCACGTTCTACGGCCTGATGGGCCAGCCCGGCCCGACGCACGAGGAATTGCAGAAATTGCAGGACGCCTGCGCCGGCGACATGAACATGATGCGCCACTGCCGCCAGTGCCGCGCCGACGCGGTCGGCATGCTGGGCGAGGATCGCGGCCAGGAATTCACCCTCGACAAAATCGAGGCGATGGAAATCGACTACCCGGCGGCGATGGTGAAGCGTGCCGAAGTGCATGCCCAGATCGAGCGCGAACTGGAAATCAAGGATCTGGCGCGCGCCGCGAAAGCCGAGTTGGTGGCGATTCAGGGCGGCAAGCAGTCCGCGCCGAAAACCCGTCCGGTGCTGATGGCGGTGGCCACCAAGGGCGGCGGCGTGATCAACGAGCACTTCGGCCATGCCGGCGAGTTCCTGATCTACGAGGCTTCCGAGTTTGGCGTGCGCTTCATCGGCCACCGCAAGACCATCCCGTATTGCGAAGGCGGCGATACCTGTGGCGACGGCGAATCCGCGCTGGACGTGACCATCCGCGAACTGGCCGGCTGTGAAGTCGTGCTCTGTTCCAAGGTCGGTTATGAACCGTGGGGACCACTGGAAGCCGCCGGCATTCAGCCCAACGGCGAACACGCGATGGAAGCCATCGAGGATGCGGTGCTGGCGGTGTACGCGGAAATGGGCGCGGCCGGCAAGCTGGACGCAAGACCCGTCGCTCAGCAAAAGGCGGCGTGATGAAAACCATCTTCGTCGTTCCCGCGCAGGCGGGAACCCAGTGCCAGCATCTGGATTCCCGCTTGCGCGGGAATGACGGCCGAAATTAAGGAGAATTTTGCATGGCCTTCGAAATCATCGAAACCTGCGTCAACTGTTATGCCTGCGAGCCGCTCTGCCCGAATCAGGCAATCTACCAGGCCAGCCCGCATTTCCTGATCGACCCGGAAAAATGCACCGAGTGCATCGGCGACTACATGGATGCCCAGTGCAGCAGCATCTGCCCGATCGAGGGCGCGATCCTCGACGAACTTGGCCGCGAACTGAACCCGCCCGGCTCCCTGACAGGCATCTCGCCGGCCATGCTGGCGCAGTATCAAGCGGCGGTAGAAGCGACCTACCAGGCCGCGTTGGCGGCGAAATCCCCTTGAAAACAGCATCGTGAGGGGCCATCAACGACCTGCCGGGCAGCCTTGAATCCGGTTGACTGGAATGGCCGGCTCAAGCAGGGTGTAGAAAAAAGCACCGTCATTCCCGCGAAGGCGGGAATCCAGTTCGCGGCACTCAATAAAATCATTTGGTTATGGATTCCCGCCTTGGCGGGTATGACGATTAATTGGATGTATTCACGCTTTCAACACCCTGTTAAACCCTGCGCTTCATGTTTTCAGCCTTGGTTCATGTACTAAACGAGCAATCCCAATTGGCCATCCAACACCTTCGGGGCGCAAAACCGTGGTCTGCCCGTACGCAGTAACAGCAGCGAGTCTAGCGGGTTGAAGTCCCGTCCGGGGAGTTGTCCGTACGCCCCGGTAGCATGAGGAAGCGGCGTCGCGGCAACGCGGGGTCGTGAGTTTCCACACAGCAAAAGAGCAGGCCGTAACGCAAGTGAACCCATGAGTAGCCTCGTAAACGAAGTGGAGAAGCCGACCCTGTGGACAGAAGGGGAAGGCCGTTGGATGGACGCCGGAAGAACGGAAGTAGCGGACATTGACTCCCGGGGTAGCAGGGTCGGCATGTTCCTGAAGATTTGTTGCCCAGTGCTGGAGATCCAACCCGGGAAGCGGGGAGACCGTCGACCAGCGTGTATAAGGCAACGAAAGCACGCTGGCCTGGGTTGGAAGTCGGAGGGGTTCATACGACCGATTGAGGTGGAGGGACAACATAACCCCCGCCGAGGAAAGGAACCCTGCTTTGTTCACGCAACCGAAGGGCGGAGGATCAGGGGATTGCCATGTCGCTAACCACCCCGGATGCGATCAGGACGTTCCAGAGGAAGCTCTATACCAAGGCCAAGCAAGAACCGGCCTACCGTTTCTACGCGCTCTACGACAAGATTTACCGGGAAGACATCCTCAGTCACGCCTGGCGTCTGGTCCGGACCAACGGAGGCAGTCCCGGCATTGACGGGATCGACTTCGAAGCCATCGAGCGCGGCGAAGGGGTAGAAGGATTCCTGCGGGAACTGGCCCGTGATCTGCAAGCGAAGACCTACCGAGCCCAACCGGTACGGCGCGTGCTGATCCCCAAAGCGGACGGCAGCATGCGGCCGCTGGGGATACCGACGATCCGTGACCGGGTAGCGCAAATGGCAGTGAAGCTCGTCATCGAACCGATTTTTGAAGCGGACTTCTGCGACCACTCGTACGGATTCCGGCCCAAGAAATCGGCACACGACGCCGTCGACGACATCGCCAACGCGCTCTGGGCCGGCCACACCCAAGTCATAGACGCCGACCTGTCGAAATACTTCGACAGCATCCCGCACGCCAAACTGCTGGCCGTGGTGGCCGAACGCATTGTCGATGGCGGCATCCTCGCCCTCATCAAGCAATGGCTCAAAGCCCCGGTCATCGGCGAAGACGACCGGGGAAAGCGGAAGACGGTAGGGGGCGGCAAAGCCAACAGCCGAGGCACGCCGCAAGGCGGCGTCATCTCGCCGCTGCTGGCCAACGCCTACCTGCACATCCTGGATCGCATCTGGGAGCGGCATCGGCTGAAGGACAAGCTTGGCGCACACCTCGTCCGCTATGCGGACGATTTCGTGGTGCTGTGCAAAAAGGGCGTGGAAGAACCGCTGAAAGTGGTGCGCCAAGTGCTGGATCGACTGGACCTCAGCCTCAACGAGACCAAGACCCACATCGTGGACGCCACCGAGGCGAGTTTCGACTTTCTGGGATTCACCCTCCAGATGAGTTGGGGAGTGAAGTCGGGCAAACCGTACCCGAACGTCCGCCCGTCGGACAAAGCCGTGAAGAAGATCAAGACGCGGTTGACGGAACTGACGCAACGGGAACTGACCTGCATCCCGCTGGAAGACGTGGTAAGAAATGTGAACCGCAGCCTGAGAGGCTGGGTGAACTATTTCCACTACCGGAACTCCAGCGACAAGATGAGCCAGGTCAGACACCACACGGAAGAGCGGTTGCGCACCCACTTGCGGAAGCGCCACAAAATCAGGAACCGGAGGACGGGAGTGGTCAAGTTCCCGCGCCGAGACCTGTATGAGCGCTATGGGCTATACAAACCGCCAATGAAATCCGGCTGGAACTCGGCGCATGCCTCGGTATGAAGAACATCGGAAAGCCGTGTGCGGGAAAATCGCATGCACGGTTTGATGAGGGAGGGCAGGCGAGAGCCTGTTCTCTACTCTACCCAATGCCGTTAAGTTAGCGAATTTCGATGCGTGGCCAAGACTCGTAAAGCCATGAAAAGTCGCTAGTTCCTTGACACCAATTAGTCCTTCGTGGGCTTAACTTAACGGCATTGGGTCTGTCCCCTATTATTCGGTGTCCGATATTTGGGGGTCATTCGCCCCTTCCCGAAGGGGAGATCTCCGATTACAGCGCATCGTAGAGGGTCGTTTTCTGGCATGGCTTCAAATATTTTTCTTGGAGAGGTTTTTCTACAGCGTCAACGTCTGACATAACCGGCGCTGCGCGGCTTCATCGCGCAGCGCCCGTGATGATGGATGGGTTAGAGCGCATTTTTCCCTTTAAGGTACTTTCCGTATGACCAAAGCGCTTCATCGATCTTCTTCGCGTTTGGGTACTTGAACGCTGCATGGAAGGGCAAATACTGCTCGACGTACGCCTTTGCTTTGGCCCTATTGGTTGTTGGGATTTCTTCTGGGCGTCCTACCTCTATACGACGCATGGCGCGATACACATGCTGATCGAAGATTGGATATCGAGATGGATCGTGGCAATGCAGCCAAAAAATACGCCAGATTGCTCCCCCCGGCTGCCTAATGAAGGTTTCTAGGGCGCGCAAGTCGCCAGGTGTTGGCGGAACGGGTTTACCGTCAATGTAATTTCTGTAGATTGACGCAAGCTTTAGTTTTGCAATCGGGCCGCTGTTTTTCCATTCGAATAGCGAAAGCAGTCTTTTCTTAGTAAGGGGCTTCCCGATGTTTGCTTGGTAGGCGGGCTCATTGTTAGCCGGATACCGAGCCGACCAAAACTCAATAAAGTCGCTCTCCGCCACATTCTTGAGAGCGAGAATTGGAAAGCTTCGGGTGCGTGAGTTCATTCGCTTTAACGTCGAAGCTCAGGGGCGCAGTGTTGGGCACCATGCTAGATGATGGACGCCTGTTTGATCTTATAAACAAACTCTTGCTCGTCGACATATTGCACAGCCTTGTCCCACAGTGGATTTGTCCGGTCGTTTAGATTCTTTGCAAGAGCTTTTATCTCTGGCGGTGCGTCGTCCCGAAAATAGTTGTCCTCGCGTCGAATCTTGGGGTAGCTCACACCTGTTACCTTGAACTTGGATGGGGCAATGTTCTTTGACTTTTGCTGTTCTATGTCCTTGTGAGCGGTCTCCCAAGTTATGGCTCGCGTCATCAAGTAATACTCGCGCTCTTTGAATTTGCCGTCGATCGTGTATTCGGATTTGGACGGATACTGCGGTTGAAGTTTTCTTTTGTACAGGCCGCCAACGACGAAACGGAAATGCAAATTGTCCGAGGACATCTCGTAGCGTCGGCACTCGACAATATCGACCCAGTGCCCCTTTGCCTGAGCGAGATGCTTCTTCACAAAGAGAACTGCAAAGGCCTCCTCGGTGCTGGCGTATTCAAGGTACTTCTTAAGTAGCTTGTCATTCATAAGTCAGATTGGTCCGAGAGTTCGCACATGGCGCCCAACGACGCTGTAGAAAAACCCACTGTGGAGCCACAACATACAAATTTGCGGGATGGCTTACCCCTTCCCCGATCAGCGATCGTTGAATACAGGCGATTTTGAGCGGTCTATTTTTCGTCATTTCAGGTCGGAAATTTGAAAAGTGGGTTTTTCTACAGCCTCAACGAAGAGCTAATCGGCGTGCCAGCATTATAGGGACGTCCGAGTTGAGCGCCGGGTTGGGCATGGTTTTCATTGTGGCGCTCTTGAATAAGCATCAATGAGTTGTTTTACTGATGGAGCTGATACGGCTAGCCAATTTTTAGAAAAAACTTGAATTTGCGCGACAGGAATGTCTGCGGCAGCAATAAATCCCTCGCTAGGTAAACCGTCTAACTCACTTACAACAAGCACAGTAAGTGGAGGCAACTTGTTTTCGGTGCAGTATTGTTGAATAGGCCTAAGGAAATCACCAATGCTGGGGCGAATGACCCCTGTTAATTTTGCCACTATGTCATAAGTAAGGACTTGCCGATTTGTTGCTGCAAGAGCCAGTACGCTCCAAAGTTGCTGTGCTCGTTGTTCTCTAGTCATGTGAGTTCCTTAATTATTGAAATGCCCAACGTGGTAGCACAGGGGCGAGGAGCCGGCTCGCCGGCGTAGCGGGTGAATAGGGGACACGGGTGAATAGGGGAGTGAATAGGAGTGAATAGGGGACAGACCCAATGCCGTTAAGTTAGCGATTTTCGATGGGTGGCCAAGACTCGTAAATCCATGAAAGGTCGCTAGTTCCTTGACACCGATTAGTCCTTCATGAGCTTAACTTAACGGCATTGGGTCTGTCCCCTATTATTCCGCTTCATCGTGGGTATAGCTGACTTTAGTTCTAGCCTGGCCCCTTTAGTTCTTCACCAAGTCAAATCAGATGTTTGCACTACAATCCCGGTTGATCCTGGCACATTTTTGAGCAATGTTGACCAACTAGCAGATTGACCTGGGAGTATTGAGAGGTTTTGAATTAGTACATCTTCCGAATGAACTACTTTGCCAGCTTGGTTAACATAAAGGACTGTAACCGTTGCATTCTTGACAACATTATTGCTTAGGTTTTGAATATTCCCGAATATCCCTTTATAGCCTGTCGTTGTATTTTGCATCTTATAAGTAACCTTACTTAAACGTTGCGCATTTAGCTTGTCCTGCTGCATTTGACCTTGACGCTTGTGCTCTTCAGTCTTAGCTTCCAAATGTGATGTATAAGTATCGGCAGCGGCTTTTATAGCTGCTGCAAAACCACTCCCCTCTTCAGTTGCCTTTTTTCCCGTTAAATTATTTGAATCAAGTATTGTTTTGTAATCTGCATTTTCAACCCCCTGCCCCTTGTAATAACTCAATGCAAATACAGATAGCGTATTGGTTTTAACAAATCTATCTTCATTGAGAGAATGATCATAAGCATAGTTATGAGCTTTTGGGTCACTCCCATACTTTTTATTAGCCCTTGCCCAGATGCCAGGAACATCTGTTGGATCATATCCAGCCAACGACATATACAGAACACCAATCTTATCTGCCTCATCCTCATGCAAAGTTGAATAACTGGCTCTGTACAAGTCCCCACCAGTAGATTTCTTTGCTTTACTCGATATCTTCGCCGCTAATTGTTGTCCCATTGATTTCCCAGTATGTCTTGCAACGACGTGCCCTATTTCATGCGCCATAACAGCAGCTATTTCATTATCATTATTAGGATCAATCAGCCCACCAAATGCACCACGATAGAAAAATATCTTTCCACCACCAATAGTAAATGCATTAACCTCTGGCGATTCAATTAGATGAACCTCCCACGGTAGATTTGTCCTATGTGAAACCTTCGCAATACGATTCATTATTTCTTGCAATCTAAGCAGCATTTCCTTATCAGTATCAACTGCAACTCCTCTTTGCCTAGCCTCAGCTAGAATACTTTCACCAGCTTGTGTCGCTTGCTGAACTTCGTCCTGCTCCGAGATTGGATTTAATTCTCGCTTACCAGTAACATAGTCTCTTGGTGCAAGAATATCAGAACCTTTACTTAATCCCTGATCCAACTCGGCACAACCACTAACCAAAGCCATCAAAACAAATATCAGCACAATCCGATTCACAGCATTCATTTTAACCTTCCATTATATTAATTTATCGCACATTCACACTAATCGGTGAGTAATCATTATGTTCTAGCGTTATTGTATCGCCAGATGCAAACGTCCAACCTTCCATGTGACCAAAGTCACTCATAACATTAGGCGCAAGATCAAGTCTAAACGCTTTGCTATCACCTGTTGTCGGGTTGTTGAATCTAGCGACTATTGACAAATGCCTATCAGATTTATTTGCAAAACGAGCAACAAGACCAGGTCCCATCATTGCTTGCCTAAATCCAACTGCAATAGGCAGATCAGGCTTAGTTGCTATAACAGTCTTTGCCTGATCTAACTCCTTCATAGCATTTGTTAGCTGTTCTGTTGTTCTGGCTAGTAACTCTTTAGAACCTTGCAATTCTTTTTTTGCAATATCAAGTTCATTCTTTAACAATGAGTTTTCATTTGATAGTTTCAAATAGAATGCGCCACCAATTATTATTACAGCCGCCGCCATTATTCCTAACATAAACGCAATAACAGGGCTTGATTCTTTCTTTACAATCTCGATATTTTCAGACATTTATAACCCCCGTTTTTAATACAGTTAAAGCAGTTAAAGTGGCAGGGGCACGTTATTTTCCACGATTTAAATTAATTCCCCCTCGGACCCTTTAATTTTCTGCGTGTAAAGCACTACAGCATTCGTACTGAGCAGGCGTATGTGCAGTGGTTGAAACGATACCTCTTCTTCCATGGAATGCGCCACCCAAAAGACAAGGGTAAGCCTGAAATTGAGATACTTCTGACGGCGTTGGCGGCGAAGTTTCCGAATGCGCCGAAGAAGCGGGATTGGCACCGCTGTCGGTTTTTCCACCGTTCCGGGGCGGTGCGGCAGGCGGTGAAACTGGTGGCGGCGAGTGATTGGGTCGATGGCTAGTCGAAAACAGCCATGTCCGGTTTGCGACAAGCGACGCTTCCCGTCTTGTTCAGAATCCGCCAAACCTGCTTGGGTGCGCTTGAAGATTCAATGAATACAGGGAGTTAGACAGGGCTATTGGCGGGCATGGAACTTGCGCTAACGAGACTATCAAGTCTTGTTGCGGAAACCCGGATGTCCACTGTCCTCTTTTACGAAAAGCCCGGCTGCATCAACAACACCAAACAGAAGGTGTTGCTGGCGGCTGCCGGGCATACGGTACAGGCGAAGAACCTGCTCACCGAGAAGTGGACGGCGGCGCGCTTGCGCGCGTTCTTTGGCGATCTGCCGGTGGCGGAATGGTTCAACCCCAGCGCGCCTCGGGTGCGTGACGGCGAAATCTGGCCGCACAAACTGAGCGGCGATCAAGCCATCGCCTTGATGTTGGGGGAACCGTTGCTGATCCGGCGACCGCTGATGCAGGTGGACGAGGATTATCGGGTCGGCTTCGATCAGGACGCGGTGAATCGCTGGATTGGCTTGTCGAGCAAGGCCAGGGATCGCGAAGACCTGGAAACCTGCCCGCGCCAGACCGGCAAGCTGCATGCCGCATCCTGCATGGAGTCTTCCGGATGAGCGACGAACCGGTCAGCATCGCCCCCGACGTTTTCTGGATCGGCGCGCTCGACCCGCAGTTGCGGGTGTTCGATGTGATTCTGAAGACCGCCAACGGCACCACCTACAACGCCTATTGCGTGCGTGGCGAGAGCGGCGTGGCGGTAATCGACACGGTGAAGGCGGAATATGCCGATACCTTTTTCGAGCGGCTGGAACAGGTAGCGCGCTACGACGAGATCACGGTTATCGTGCTCAACCATCTGGAGCCGGATCACACCGGCGCATTGCCCGAATTGATGCGGCGCGCGCCGCAAGCGCGGCTGCATATCTCGGTGAAGGCTCAGACCATGTTGAAGGGGCTGCTGAAGAGCGAAGACCTCGCCTACACGCCGGTCGATACCGGCGATACGGTCAGTCTCGGCGGGCGCACGCTGACCTTCCTGAATACGCCGTTTCTGCACTGGCCGGATACCCAATGCACCTATCTGAATGAAGAGGCGCTGCTGTTTTCCGGCGACGTGTTCGGTTGCCATTTCTGCGACGGCCGCCTGTTCAACGACCGCGTCGGCGATTTCCGCTTCTCGTTCGAGTACTACTACCAGCACATCATGCGGCCGTTCCGCGAGCATGTGCGGCATGGCCTGGACCTGATCGAACCGCTGGAACTGAAGCTGATCGCGCCGGCGCACGGCCCGATTCTGCGCGACGCGCCGCGCAGCTATGTGCAGCGCTATCGGCAACTGGCCGCGCCCTTGCTGCACAACGAGGCCGCCGACCGCGCCAAGACCCTGGTCATCTTCTACATCAGCAGTTACGGCAACACCGCGCGCATGGCGCAATCGGTGCGCGACGGCGCCGAGGAAATCGATGGCGTGCGGGTCAGTCTGTATGACCTGCAAGGCGGCGAGGTCACGCCGTTTGTCGATCTGATCGAGGAAGCCGACGGCATCGTATTCGGTTCGCCGACGATCAACGGCGACGCGGTGAAACCGATCTGGGATCTGCTCTCCTCGCTGGCCGTGGTCAACATCAAGGACAAGCTGGGCGCCGCCTTCGGCTCCTACGGCTGGACCGGCGAGGCGGTGAGCATGCTGGAAGACCGTTTGCGCGGCTTGAAGCTGCGCGTGCCGGTGACCGGCGTGCGGGTCAAGCTGATCCCGACCGAAGAAGAGCTGGACAAGTGCCGCGTATTCGGTCGCCAGCTCGCCGAGCACCTCACCGGGCGCAACCAGCGCCGGGTCATCGACATGTCTGAACTCTTCAAGGAACCCACCCATGCCCAAGGCTAATGTCACATTCGAAGACATCGGCGTCACCGTCACCGTCCCCGCCGGCACCCGGCTGATCGAAATCTCGGAAAAGGTCGGCGCCGGCATCACCTACGGCTGCCGCGAAGGCGAATGCGCCACCTGCATGATGAAGATCGTCTCCGGCATGGAAAACATGTCGGAACGCTCCGTGCTGGAAGACAAGGTCTTGCAGGAAAACATGGCCAGCCGAAAACACCGGCTGGCCTGTCAGGCCCAGGTTCTCGGCGGCGAAATCGTC
Organism: Tepidiphilus sp. J10; assembly: GCA_945897955.1. GTDB lineage: Bacteria > Pseudomonadota > Gammaproteobacteria > Burkholderiales > Thiobacillaceae > PFJX01. The sequence goes on from CAMDGQ010000047.1 coordinate 17,879, forward strand.
GTGCGACCAGGCTGAGAGCACGGCCAGAACATCATGCAACTATTTGATTCCGTAGAGTCCGTAGGGTGGATAAGCGCGAGCGCATCCACCATCACCGCCACAAAAGGTGGATGCGCTCGCGCTTATCCACCCTACCGCTAACACCTCACCCCCCCACCAACCGGAGCCCATCATGCCCCTAGTCACTTTTTCCAGCCCGCTGCACAAGGACAAAACCGTTTACGCCGTCGCCGGCAGCCATACCAAAACGCTGCTCGAACTGGCCAAGGAAAACCATATCCCGATCGACTTCAGTTGCCAGGAAGGCGATTGCAGCACCTGCCTGATCAAGGTCACCAATCTGTCGCGCAAAGGGCCGATGGGCGGACCGCTGACCGATCGCGAGATCGCCCAGCTCAAGGAACTGGGCAAGATCAGCAAGGCCGAGATCGAAGCCATGAAAGTCGATGACGTGCCGCACACCGCCTGGCGTCTGGCCTGCCAGATGATCGTGCGCGACGAGGACATTCTGGTGGAGTACCCGAGCAAATAACCTGGAGAAACGCATGGAACCCGTCACCGAGACTTCCACGCAAGCGCGCTCGCCCGCGCGCGGCGGCCTCTACGCCGTGCTCATGGCGCGGGCGGCAGGGTTGCCCAATGACGATCTGCTCGCTCGCATGCTGGTCAGCCAGGCCGGCGGGCAGTCCGCGTTGCCGGCGGGCCTCGGCCTGGCATCCTGCGACTTTCGCGCCCTGATGGGCCGGCATTTTCCCGGCTTCGGCCTGCCGGCTCAGCTCGCCCGCGCGCCCGATTTCGGCGAGCGCGGCGTCGAGTGGGACGATCTGCTGGCGCTGCTCATGCAGTATCGAGCCGGCGCCGATGCATCGGAAACCTGGCTGGCGTTGATCGTCGCCACCGCCTGCATGGGCGGCGACCATCTCTGGCAGGATCTCGGCTTGTGGCAGCGCGCCGACCTGTCGCAACTCATGGCGCGCAATTTCCCCGAGTTGACCGCGCTGAATATCCGCGACATGAAGTGGAAAAAATTTCTCTACAAGCAACTGTGCGACCGGGCCGGCGTGTATGTCTGCCGCTCGCCGACGTGCGAGGCGTGTGTGGATTACGCGAAGTGTTTCGGACCCGAGTAGGTGCCTTGCCCTCCTGTTCCAAACGGGGAGGCCAGGGACGTCGGTAAGGTGAACGCGACCTCCCGCGCAGTCGCCGCCTATCACGGCCTCGCCATTGGCGACGCGCTTGGCGCCACGGTGGAATTCATGACGCCGCGCGAGATCGCTGCGCAGTTCAGGATTCATGACCAGATCATCGGTGGCGGCTGGCTCAATCTGAAACCGGGCCAGGTCACCGACGACACCACGATGGCGCTGGCGCTGGGTGATTCCATCCTCGCCGCCGGCTGTGTCGATGCGCATGCCGTCGCCACCGCCTTCGACGCATGGATGCGTGCCAAACCGGTTGATATCGGCAGCACGGTCCGACGCGGCCTGCTCGCTTTTCGCAAGACCGGCGATCCACGCATGCCGCGCAGCGAGCATGACGCCGGCAATGGTGCCGCCATGCGCGTGCTGCCGGTGGCGTTCGCGACGCTTGCTCTGCCCGAGGCGGACGTGCGCCAAGCCTGTCGCACACAGGCGCATGTCACGCACAACAACGCGTTGTCCGACGCAGCCACGGAAACCCTGGCGCTGATGCTGCGCGATGCGCTGCTGGGCGCCGACAAGCTCGATCTGCTGCATGGTCGCGCGCATCCCCTGGCGCAGCAGCACCCGGAATTCGCCTTTCGCGCCGTGCGCCAGCGCATGAACCCGAGCGGCTATATCGTCGAAACCATGCAGGCCGTGTTTCAGGCCCTGTTCGATACGGACAGCTTCGAGGCTTGTCTGATCGATGTGGTCAATCGTGGCGGCGATGCCGATACCACCGGCGCCATTGCCGGCATGCTGGCGGGGGCTCTGTATGGTCCTGCGGGCATACCCCGGCGCTGGCTGCTTGGACTGGATGCCCGCATCCGCCATGCCTGCGAAGCACAGGCGAGGGCATTGATGCTGCTTCCCTCTGGCTAGGAGCCTGTCGGACTTTGGAATCGTCGGCTGCAAATCGACCGCAGCGGTCCCTTTTTCACCGGCTTCTTGCCCCATGGAACAACCATGCGGCGGCAAATCCGGCAAAAAACGGCCTCGCTGGGGCCGATTTTCGCTATCGACGACCAAAGCCCGACAGGCTCCTAGGTAGCCGGAAACTGAGGTTTGCGAAGTCAAACAGTCGCGGGTCGAGCCACCATGCTATCAGGCCTCCCGAGGCGCCTTGCGGGTAAGGCGATCACGCATGACTTCTTGTCTTGGCGCACCCGGATCACTTTTTACCCATACCAGGCAGCCACCAGTTTGCAGAACCGAAAAGTTCCATCAGGGCCGGAACCAGGAGCACCCGAATCAGGGTCGCATCCAGAAGAACTGCAAAAGCCAGTCCCAAACCGAATTCCCGTGTCGCAACCAGGCCAGTGAACCCGAAAGAGCCAAACAGGCAGACCATGATGAGCGCCGCGCTGGTAATTAGGCCCGCAGTCCGCTGCAGGCCGGTTGCCACAGACGCGGCATTGTTTCCGGTTAGCCGGTATTCCTCTCTGATATGCGTGAGAAGAAAAATTTCGTAGTCCATTGAAAGCCCGAACAGGACAGTAAAGAGCATGAGCACGATGAAGGAATTAAGTCCTCCCGGCGGAGTGAGGCCAATAAGCTCTGCGCCAATTCCGTCCTGGAACAGATAGATGAGAAAACCGTAAGACGCCAGCACGGCAAGCAGATTCAAAAATGTTGCCTTCAGCGGGATCAGCAGGGATTTGAACAGGATCATGAGCACGATAAACGACAGTGCGAGAACTGCCGGAATGACTCGCCAGGTTCCATCCAGCATTTCCTGGTCGAAATCCGCCACCATGGCTGTGGCTCCGCCGATTTGTACCCGGATGCCCGCAGCCTGAAATTCAGGCCACGCATTACCGCGAAGCTCGGCAACCAATGCCTTCACTTCCGTACTTTCGGGTGGCTGTTTTGTAACAAGCACCATCAGTCCGGTCTTGTCATCCTTGCTTAAAGCGTCAGCGGCAAGCGCGCGCAAGGGGGCAGGCAAATCAGCCTGTGAGCGGACATTCAGGCGCGCGGGTCCGATGGCGGACAATAATCCTGGGTATCCAGACACCACAGCCACTCTTTGATCAGCACCGAGTCTGGTCGCCAGTGCAAGCACGGCTTCCTGTCGTTCTGGCGTCCAGAGGTTTGAATCCCCGCTTTCCAGCAGCAGAACGACCGGGCCCATCCATCCCTGCTGAAAATTCCTGGTGAGCATCTCGTTGCCCTGACGTGCTTCCATTTGCGCATCAAGATCCTTCGCGCCGACATTCCAGATTTCAAGACGGGACACGGGTGCTATGAATATGGCCAACAGCAAGGCGGCGGGAAGGATGTACAGCCACGGCCGCCGCATGATGGATCGCGCCCAGTCAGCCCAGAGTTGACTTGGATAATTCGTACTTGATAAACGACTTTCGCGCTTCCCGGGCCAATTCACCAGGCTACCGAAGTAGGAAAGCAAAATCGGCAGAAGACTCAAGGTTGCAAGCAGGCAAATGGTTACAACCAATGCGCCGCCAAGGGCCAGTACATGCAGAAATTTTGCATTCACGAGAAAGAGCGACAAAAAGCCGATGGCAACGGTTAAACCCGAATTGATCAGTGCATGCCCAACTGCCGAGGTTGCTTCCAATGCGGCTTCTGCCGGGTTGGCGCCACTGCCCAGGACTTGACGGAATCGGTTCAAAGTGAAAAGCGAATAATCAATTCCGACACCAAGCCCGATCATGGATACGACGTTCTGGGCAAATACACTTACCGGCATCCAGTGACTCAGGATGTAAAGCCCTGCGAGGCTTACGGTAACGGAAACCATCGCAATCAGGAGCGGAAGCAGGGCGGCGAGGGGCGCCCTGAAAACAACAAGCAGGATTAAGAGGGTGAGCGGAATGCCCACACGCTCCGCATCAATCAGGTCGGAAGATGAGTTTCGGTTCAAATCGTGGAACATGGCCACCACGCCGGTAACCTTTACGGTAAACCCGGTGCCTGGCATTGCACGCTTCGCCAGATTACGGATATGGGAGGTGAGATTCTCCGCTTCAAAAAATTCATCGGCGCCGGGCGCGACGAGTATTAGAGCGCTCTTTCTGTCTTTGCCGAGAAGTTCCGGCATGCCTGTATTCCAGAAACTGCGGACTTGCCGAACGGACGTGTCGCCAATGAGCACTTGTTCCAGTGAGCGAACTGCATTCACAAAGCGCAGGTCATCAACTGGTATGTCCTTGCTTTCGATCACTACGGAAAATTGATAAGCCGAACCTTGCTTGAATTCCTTGTTCAGGGTTTGCGTTACTTTGTCAGAAGGACTGTCACGAATAATGTCACTACTGCCCTGTAATGCCGATTGAAGATTGAAGGCGAAAAAGGCTGCAATCGAAAGAGTGACAATCCAGAAAAAAAGGACCTTCCTTCGATTGTGAAGAGAAAACTGGATATAACTATTCATTTGTTATCCCCCGGCATTACATGCTTGCCTTTGCAGCGCGGGATTGTCAGCGTCCATGAGTGGAGCAGTCGGAAGTCATTGTTGCACCAGTTGGACGCCTATTTCTCCGGTTTGGCTAGAAAGCGCACCTGCTTTATTTTGTGCGGATCATTGGCAAATGGTCCTTCACCAAATTTGTAAAGATGGATTTCAGGAACCATGGCTTGCTGAAACTCCTGCCATGCGGCGCGGAAGTCTGCGTTCATGCGAATGAGACCTTCCAGCATGGTTGTTCTGAAGGTGTTTTCAATATCCGGATCAGGCTCAAGTTCGATTTCGAAATTGAAGCGGGGTTTCACTTCGCCCTTGCATCCTTCCGACAGGGAAAGGCAGAACGAGCGGGTGATGCGGGCAAGTTCCGGCGCGTCATATAGGCATTGCTCAATATCTTCAGGGTAAATATTGGCTCCCATCACGCTGACAGTGTAATCACTTCTGCCATATACCCAGACAAACGGGATGCTGATGGGGATGCTGCCGCATTGTTCCGCCAGACGATTGATATCGTGTCCCAGGGATGCCAGTTTTTTTGCTATCTCGTCGTATCGGGCAACGCCGCCCTGATCGTGCACGTTGTAGCGGATTCTGGGTGAAAGAAGTGATGAACGTGTAATCGTGAATATGAGTTCCCTGTTTTCATTTACTTCGACGTGATGCATGAGCGGATTGTATTGAAACAGCATGGGCAGCCGCGAATCGCTGCCGAACAGGGCTTCACGCACCTCCGGTTTGTCCCGCGCAAGACGCCGTATCGTCATTGAAAGCGGAGTTTCCCCGGCAATTCCTATCTCGAGATCTGTTGCCCCATAACCGCTGTAAACTTTTTGAAAGGACTGAAGCAAATAATCGCGCAATCCTTCGGACATGCCTTCGCCACCCACCAGGCCATAAAGTCGATAGCTCCAGAGCGGGAATCCGGTTTTCTCCGCCGTATCAATGATTTTGCGAAGAAATGGCGGGTAACCCAATATCAAATAAACATGTCGCGAGCCGAAAAATTCCAGTGTGCTGAATATTTTATCTATATCTGGACCGGTATTCTTGACAACGCTGTTCCGTTGCAGGGCTATGCCCATGTTCAAACCCGTTGCCCAGGCTCCCATTGAGAATGCATTAATCGTTATCCAGGGTTCGGAGCCAAAGCAGTAGGATGCAAAGTAACTTATGAAGAGGTGGCTGTCACGCCGTTCCTCGATACTACGGACCCAGTTGAAGGGTGTTCCGGTGCTTCCCGATGATTCATCAATCATTATTTGCCTGATTGGCAGAATGCCGCCGACGCACCGGGATTCGGTAGGATAGGCTTTAATGTAGGTATCCTTGTCTGTCTCGGGTATTTCGCCGCTGGTATTTTTGTGCGCATGGACAAATTGCGCATACGCCGGAACTTCCTTGACGGCCTTGTAAAAGGCTCGTCGCGCTCGAATACGAGCTGACCATTCCATGTATTTTGGAGATAGTTTCCTGAAGCCCCAGATAAAGCTTTGATAATTCACGCAGATCAATTTCAACAACAAGTCGCGAGGACCAAGCAGGATAAATTGCAGACGTTCCAGGATGCCGGGCCGGATGGAGTAGTAATCCTTCATGTTGGCTACCTTCAGGATTTTTGATTAATCTCGTTCAGGTATGTCTCAGCGCAGTCACCGAGTTTGGCGACCGAATGGATTGTGATCCGGATAATGCCATGCTGCTGAATTAATCCATCTCGCCTTGATTCCAGGATTGCGCTTTATGTTGCTTCAACATTTAATTTGCTGAATTATTATCCCGCATGATATGACCATTATAGTGGACGAAATGTATTGTCAAGGTTCTGTCGGTCAGCCCTTGTAGAGTCCGGCATGCACCTTTGTGGGCGCATGAGACTGGCGAAAAAAGGTGCCGTCGCTGTCGCTTTGCATCCGAGGATTCCAAAGTCCGACAGACTGCTAGACTTCAGGACGGTGGTATCTGAATTGCAAGCCGCCGTTGCCGGGCGGATGCGGGCTGTTCGTCCGGCATTGGAGATGAGGCCACATGCGACGCGAGGCGTTGATCGTTCTGGTGGGCATCACAGCGGGTCGTCATGATCGCCGGCATGTCATGCGTTTCTTCTCGGACAACAGCGATTACGCGGTATTCGTCCCGCCGCTACACTATCGAGCCGGTATGCGGGCATGTGCCGACTGGTTGCGCGAATATCTCGACGTCACGTTGAATCCGTCTCGCTTCAGTGCTGTACATGCCATCGCCTATATCGCGGGCGGCATGCTGCTGCGCTGTCTGGAGCGCGATTCCCTGCCCGTTTTCGAACGCCTGGTGCAGTTTCGCGGCCCGTATCAGGAGCGGGTCGCGGCGGCGGCGGTGCATCGACTGGGGCGGATGGTGACCGGCTGGCTGGGCGGTCGCTCCGCGCTTGATATGGCCGAAGGCTGGCCCCAGGCTCTGCCGCAACCCCGCTGCGCGCGGCGGCAGGGCTTGATCATCGAACTCGGGCCCTCGCGCATGGCCCGTCTGCTTGGTGTCAAGCAGGTCGACGCCGAGGCGTGGCAGCCGGAATGCCTGTTGCCCGGCGCCGCAGATGTGCTGCGTATTCCCGAAAGCCATGACCAGGTCTATCGCGCCGAGCCGGTGCTGGCGGCGGCCTTGCGCTTCATCCGCGCGGGGCATTTCGGGCCGCCGGTGAACTGCGGGGAACAAGGATGAACACCCTGATCGACCTCGTCGCCGGCGCCGCTACCCGTTACGGCGAGCAGCCGGCGCTGGTGCTGCGCGCCGGGCTGCGTGACCAGGTGTGGAGCTACCGGTGTCTTTGGCAGGCCTGCAACGTCGTCGCGCGGGATCTGAGCGATGTACATGGCATCCGTCCGGGTCAGCGCGTCCTGCTTCTCGGCCCCAACAGCCCCGCCTATGTCGCCAGTCTGCTCGGCATCATGCTGGCCGGGGCGATCGCGGTGCCGCTCGATCTGGCTTCGCCGCCGGACCTGATCGAGCGCGTGGCTGCCGACACCGAGGCTGCGGCGCTGATGACCGACCAGGGCGTGGAAGGGGCCATGCAGCTTCTCCGCCTGCCACTCGCCACCCTGCCCGATCGTGAGGAGGTGCCGGACTTTGCGACACGGCCGCAGGCACAGGATGTCGCCGAGATCATCTACACCTCCGGCACCACCGGCAGACCGAAGGGCGTGGTCCTGAGCCACGCCAACATCGTCGCCAGCATCCGCTCGGCCCGGGCGCTGGTGCCGTGCCGGCAGCCCTGGCGGCTGCTGTCGCTGCTGCCGCTGTCGCACATGTTCGAGCAAACCGTCGGTTTGTTCGAGCCGCTCAGCATCGGCGCCAGCATCCACTATGGTGTCTCGCGCCAATCCGCCGCCATCCGCCGCGCCATGCAGCGCTACCGCATCAATGTCCTGGTCGTGGTGCCACGCCTGCTTGGCCACATGTTGCAGGGCATGCAGCGCGAGGTCCGTCGCGCCGGCCTCTGGCAGGCCTGGCAGCGGGCGCATCGCCTGGCGCCGCGCCTGCCGATGCCGCTGCGCCGCCGCCTGTTCCGCCGCGCACACCGCCAACTGGGCGGCGCCCTGGATATCGTGATGTGCGGCGGGGCCAGCCTGTCGCCTGACCTGGAACTGGCCTGGGAGCGTCTCGGTGTCCGGGTCATTCAAGGCTACGGCGCCAGTGAATGCGCCCCGCTGATCGCCGGCAACAGTCTCGACCGGCGCCGGCCCGGCTCGGTCGGCCGCGCCGCCCCCGGCGTCGAGGTGCGTCTGGCCGAGGATGGCGAGATTCTGGTCAGGGGCGCCAATGTGTTCAGCGGTTATTGGCGCAACGAGGCGGCCACACAGGAAGTTTTCGACGCGGACGCCTGGTATCGCACCGGCGATCTTGGCGAACTGGATGCGGCCGGCCTGCTCACCATCAAGGGTCGCAGGAAGGACATGGTGGTTCTGCCCACGGGCATGAACGTCTTTCTGGAAGACATCGAGGATGTGCTGGCCGGCCAGCCCGAAGTCCAGGCCTGCGTCGTGCAGGACGTGGCGCGGCCCGGCGGCGAAGTCGGTTTCACCGCCGTGATCCTCCCCCGCGAGGCGGCGGACCGCGCCGGCGCCGAAGCGGCGGTGCGCAACGCCAACCTCCAGCTCGCCCCGCATCAACGCATCTCCGGGCTGGAAATCTGGCAGCAGGCGGATTTCCCGCGCACCGCCATCGGCAAACTCAAGCGCCACGAAGTGCGCGCCTGGCTGGAACGGAAGTCGAAAACAGCCAGGGAAGAAGCTGCCTGTCTCGACAACGCCGATTCCGGTGTACTGCAACGCCTGTTGAGCGATCTCTCCGGCATCGCCGCCACGGCCATCAAGCCGGAGAGCGATCTCGACCTGGACCTGGGGCTCGGTTCCCTGGCGCGGGTCGAACTGGCGTTGTTGCTGGAGGAAACCTTTGGCGTGCTGATCGACGACAACGACCTCGCCCGCGTAAGGCAGGTGGCCGAACTGGCGGCACTGGTCGAACAGGGCGGTTCTGCCGCAGCCGGCATCGAGATACCCGTGTGGCCGCTCGAACCCGGCGCCAGAGGAATCCGCGTCGCGCTCCAGCATCTGCTGCTGTTTCCGGTGCATCGCCTGCTGGCGCGGCCCTTCCGGGTCGAGGGCCTGGAACATCTGCAAGGCCTTGCGGCGCCGGCGTTGTTCATCGCCAACCACACCAGCCACATCGATACCGTGTCGATCATTCGCGCCCTGCCCGCACCGTTGCGCAAACGCCTGGCTGTGGCGGCGGCTGCCGACTATTTCTTTCGCGTGCCCAGCGTGGGTCGGCTGACCAGTCTGTTGATGAACACTTTCCCGTTCTCCCGCGAGGGCGCCGTGCGCACCAGCCTGGAACATTGCGGTCGCCTGGCCGATCAGGGCTGGTCGGTGCTGATCTATCCGGAAGGGACGCGCTCGACGACGGGCGCATTGCTGCCCTTCAAACTGGGTGTCGGCCTGCTGGCTGCGGAGCTGCATGTCCCGGTGGTGCCGGTGGCCGTGTTCGGCGGCCCCGCTGTGCTGCCCAAGGGCAGCTTCCTGCCCCGGCCCGGCTCGTTGCGGGTTCGCTTCGGCGCGCCGATCCAGGTTGCGGCGGGCAGCGCGCCGACCGCGTTGACGCTGGAACTGCGCGACCGGGTGGCGACGCTGCTGAAGATTTCAGAAGAAGGAGCCTGACCATGAACCAGAACATCCCCAATCCGGACGACCGCCGGCCCTTGTGGCATCGCAGCCTGGGCTGGATACAGCGCATGGCCGCTGCGCTGGCGCGGGCCGGAGTGTCGCCGAATGCCATTTCCGTATCCGGCCTGCTTGCCGCCCTTTTAGCCGGTGGCTTGTGGGCGCTCACCAGCCAGATGCCGGGGTTGGAGCGCCTGCTCTGGCTGGCCGGGGTCTTTTTGGTGCTGCTGCGCATCCTCGCCAACACGCTGGATGGCATGGTGGCGGTGGAATGGGGCCGCGCCTCGCCGGTGGGGCTGCTCTACAACGAGGCGCCGGATCGTCTGTCGGATACCGCGTTGCTGATCGGCGCCGGCTATGCCCAGGGTGGCAATGTGGAACTGGGGCTGGCCGCCGCCTGCGTCGCCCTGTTTGTGACCTATACGCGGCTGCTCGGCCGCGCGGCCGGCGCACCGAGCGATTTTTGCGGCCCGATGGACAAGGGCGGCCGCATGATCGTGCTGATGCTCGCCGCCTTGTACATGGGGCTGGCTCCGGCGGATTGGTTGCCGGCCGGCGACGCCTGGGGCGCGATGGTCATAGCCCTGCTGGTGGTCTGTCTGGGCGGCGCCTACACCGCCGCGCGGCGTCTGACGCGCGCCGCGCGCTTCCTGAATCAAGCGGGGTGAAGCGTGCTCGCCGATGCCTCCATCTTCGCCAACCTGTTCGCGAACCCCCTCGCGCATCCCCTGTTTTTGCCGACCCTGTCGCGCTGGGGCGGTCTGCTGGTGCTGGCGCTCGTCGGGCTGCTCATCGCTACCCGCAAGCGAGCCGGCAGGCTTGCCGACGAAGTGCTGTTTCTGCGCTGGCGCACCTGGGCCTTGATCGCTCCGGTATTTCTGCTCTGCATGCTCGGCGGCCTGATGCCCAGGCTGCTGCTGATCCTCGGGCTCACGCTGCAGAGCCTGCGCGAATATGCCCATCTGGTTGGGCTGCCGAGCGCATATCGGCGCGTGCTCTATGGCATGGGCCTGCTCGTGGCTCCGGTGGCCGCGCTGTCGCTGGATGGCTTCTACCTGCTGGCGCCGTTGCTGCTGATCGTCGCCACGCTGCAACCGCTGCTGCTTGGCGGGATCAGCAACGGCGTGCGGCACATGGCTTTCGCCGCCTTCGGCTGGGGCTACCTGGCCTGGTTTCTCGGCCATGCGGTACTCATCCAGCGGCATATTGAAGGCGGCCTCGGCATCATGCTCTGCCTTGGTCTGGCTGTTGCGATGAGCGACATCGGCGCATTCATCGTTGGCAAGGCATTTGGCCGCCACAAGCTGTCGCCTCGTCTGAGTCCGAACAAGACGCTGGAGGGCGTGGCGGGGAATTTCCTGGGCGCCTACGCCGGCGTGGCGATCATGGCCTACGCCGTGCCGGAGCCGTTGCGCCTGGGCGCCTTGATCGGCCTGCCGATTCTGGTCGGCCTGGGTTCGTTGTGGGGCGACTTGATCGAATCGGCTCTGAAGCGGGAATTCGGCGTCAAGGACGCCGGCAACTGGCTACCCGGCTTCGGCGGCCTGCTCGACCGCATCGACAGCCTGATCATCGTTCTGCCGTTGACCTATTACGCCTTGCGGATGGCTGCTTAGAGGAGCCTGTCGGACTTTCGCATCGTCGGAACCACAGCCTTGTCTATCCCAGCACCGGCAATCCGCCGGTCATCTCGACGCGCGCCTGACCAACCCGCTTGAGATGTGCGGCCAGCGCTGCATCCATGCTGGACAGATGTTGGCTGAACCACGATTCCAGTCCCTGCTTGACGAAGGCGCGCGGCAGCATGAGGCGGCCGCGTTGCACTGCGCGATGCATCTGCACCAGGTCGCCGTAGATGCGGTGGTGTTCGCTTTCGTGCTCGTTCAAGGCGGGAAAGCGCGAAATGCGCATCAGGCGACCTTCGTTGGTGAAGTGCAGCCGGCAATGTTCGAGCAACTTTTCAAACAGGGCGGCGAAGTCGGTGTCGTCGCATTCCGCCAGCAGGTTGGTCAGCGCGGTGAATTCGCGATGCGTGGCGTCCATTTCGGCAATGCCGAGCGCGTGGGTCTTGTCGTTCCAGGTCAGCATCAGGCCGGCTCCAACGCCAAATTGGCGGCGGCGAGCAAGTCGGCGATAGTTGCCGGCACCAGTTCCAGCCCCAGTTTCGCCAGAAAGCGCTTTTCCTTGTCGTTGGCATTCGGCATCAAGGCCCAGCCGGCGGGTTTGGCCGCGCCGAACTGGATGTCGGACAACACCATGCGTTCGGTATCGCGGTTCAGTGGCAGGCCAAGCAGCAGGTAGCGCTTACCCTGGCGCATGCGTTTTACAAAGGCGGGGATGCCGAAGCCTCCCATCAATTCGGTGACGTAGTCGACGAAGTCCGCGTCCGAGGCGATGTAGTGCGATTCCGGTAGCGGCGTGCCGAGCGGTTTGAACAGCACCGGCAATGTGACATCGACCTGTTCCTGATCGATCTCGCGGTAGTTCCCACCATCGGAATGAAACAGCTTGAACCGATAGTCGGTACCGCCGATGCGGGCCAGCCCGACGATCAGGGTATGCGGACGACCGCGATAGGCGTTTTGCAGCAGGATGTCGCGGTTGCTGTCGATGACATAGGGCAGATTCTGTTCGGCCAGCCATGTGTGCAGCGCGGATGCGCTCCATAAGGTGTCGCGGTAGGTACGGTCGAGGAACCGGGTCACCGAAGAACGGCCGCGCTTCAGTTCGATGTTCATCGCGGCACGGGGAAATTCATACATCAGCTTGGGCGCCATCGGCTTGCCGTCGTTCATGGCCAGGATGAGGCTGTTCGAATCCGCAGGAATGGCGCGACCGCTTGCCGGGTCGATTACGCCATCGAGCGCGTGCGCGCCCAGATAGGGGACGACGCTGCCATCGGCGAGGCCGGCGAGGATGTCGTCAAAAGTGGAAGCGGTGTCATTGGGCATAAAAAGCTCCTGGTATGTGAACAGGGCTTTCTTTGCAAGAACCGCGCCGTCTCGCAGGGGAGCAAACGATGCCGAAAATGGCGGGGAATACGGCCGGCGGCGGTGTCGGTTTTACTCCAACACGCCGGCTTTGTCGGGTAAGCGATTCAGGCCGCCAGCCGTTCCGGTTGCAATACGGACAGGATGAGTGCGCCGCGAATGCCTTCGGAGAGGTTGTTCAATTCGGCATGCTGGCGGGTGACTTCGATGAGCATCTGATCGAGTTCGCCGATGCGGTCATCCAGCGTGTCGGCTGCCTTGTGGATGCGCTTGACGCTCTCCAGGCGACGCCG
>CAMDGQ010000048.1 GCA_945897955.1 Tepidiphilus sp. J10
GCCAGACCGGGCGCGACCTGGTTGAGCAGATCGCAGAGATGCCGGTGCTGGCTATCGACCAGCGCGTTGCCGGTTTCAAAGTAGGAATTCCAGACCAGGATGCTCATTGCGTGGTCCCTGACTTGAGCTTTATCAATGGATTCAGGCTACTGAATCGATTGTAAAAACCCAATACCGCGCCCATGAGTGCGACTACCGGAAAACCGGTAGCGCTCAGTCGTCGACCAGTCCGTGGTTGATCGCGAAGCGGGTCAGTTCGACCGCGCTGTGCAGTCCCAGCTTGCGCATGATGTTGCGGCGATGAACATCGACGGTGGCCTGGGCGATGTTCAATTGCGCGGCGATATCGGCGGAACTCAACCCGTCCGCTACCAGACGCAGCACCTGCAATTCGCGTTCGCCCAGCGCCTGTACGGCGTTCGTGTTCGCGTCGGCGGCGTTCATGGTTCTTGCCAACGCCTCGGTAGCGCTCGGACACCAGTAGGTGCGGTTCAGCGTCACCGCATCAATGGCATGCAGCAGTTCCTTGCCGCCTTCGGATTTGGAGACATAGCCGGAAGCGCCGGCCTTCATCATGTCGGTGACATAGATGTGATCGACATGGGTTGAAAGCGCGATGACCTTGATCCTGGGAAAGGCCGCAACCAGTTGCCGGGTTGCTTCGACACCGTTCATGCCGGGCATGCCGATATCCATGCAGACGATGTCCGGTGCGGTTTGCTGAGCCATCGGCACCACTTCGAGCCCGTTCCGGACAACCCCGACGACTTCCAGATCGGGCACTTTTTCGAGCAGGCTGCGCAAGGCTTCCAGGAACATCTGATGGTCATCGACGAGCAGCACACGTTTCATGCCGTCAACTCCTCGCAAGGGAGGGCGACACTGATCCGGACGCCGTTTCCGGGGCGGGTCAGCAACTCGAAGCCGGCGCCGATGAATTCGGCCATTTCACGCATGGTGATGATTCCCTGGCCGCCTGTCTCGCCCTGCCGCACCGGGTCGAAGCCGATGCCATCGTCGGACACGCTCAGGCGGACAGTCTCGCGGTCGAGTTGCAGTGTCAGGTTGACCGTTGTTGCCTTGGCATGTTTGGCGACGTTGGTCAGGGCCTCCTGGACGATGCGGAACAAGGTCGATTCGATGTGGGCGGGCAGCTTGATCGCGGCTTGCGAGCAATTCAGATGCACGGCAATGCCGGTGCGCCTGGAAAACTGGCTGGCATAGGCCTCGATGGCCGGCGCCAGGCCGGCGTAGTCGAGCGCCGGCGGGCGCAATTCGGTGCAAATTTCGCGGATGCTCGCCTCGGTGTCCTGCACCAGGGCGTGGTTGTCGTTCATGCGCGCGCCGACCTCCTGCCAGTCGCCTGACTTCAGCGCCATCTCGGCTACCTCGAAATTGATGCCTAGCGCCGCCAGGTTGGCGCTGGTGCGGTCATGCAATTCCCCGGCCAGGTGCCGGCGCGCCGCTTCCTGCGCCCCGAGCAGACGCTGCGACATGGCCTTGTGTCGTCGCGCGGCTTCAACCCGCTCGGTGATGTCGCGCGACAGCAGGGTGGCATAGAGCACATCTGTCCCGTTGAAAACCGGTGCGACGATGGTCTCGTACCAGGTCGGGTGGTCATGCTCGCCGCGCGCCAGCACCTCGAAGCGGCCGGTGCGGCCGGTTTCGAATACGTCATGCAGGATTTGCCGGACCATCAGTTGATATTCCGGCGCTACGTAGGCCGTGGCATCGGCGCCCATGACGGCTGCGATATCCAGCCCTGCAGGCACCCGGTTGATGTACTGGATGGCGAACCGGCGATCGACGTAATAGACCAGATCGGGCGATGCGGACATGATCGCCCTGAACGTCTCCTGATGTTTCAAAAGCGCCTCCTGGGCCAGCCGTGCCTGAGTGATATCGACCACCACAGCGCGCAGGGTGGCATCGGGCTGGTTCGGGTTCGGCGCAAGCTCGATATGCACAAACAGCGGCGTTTCGGCCGAAGACTTTCGCACCAGGGCAAGTTCGCAACGTTCGTGGTTGGCGTCGATAACCGCGCGATGCAGGGCATCTGCGAAAGCGGCCTGATGGTCGGGTTCGACGAAGTCGGAAAAGGCGCGGCCGGTGAGTGCCGAACGGTTGTCTTCCAGCAGGTGCGCCGCAGCCAGATTGAGTTGCTGGATGACGCCGCGCCGATCCAGTGTGAAATAGCCTACCGGCGCGAAGTCGTAGAGCTCGGTATAGCTGGCCAGCGCGGCTTCGAGTTGGCCCCGAGTCTCCAGCAATTCGCTGTTCTGCATCTCCAGTTCGATCTGATGCACCCGCAGTTCGTGCAGCAGACGGCTGACATCGGCGGCTTCCGCCTCGGCCAACGCGCAGCGGTGCTTCAAATGGGCCTCGGCGGCGCGGCGTAATACTTCAAGATCATTGCTTCGAGCCATGCTCAGTCCTTTTCGCTACCGGCGTGCACCCGCAATTCGGCTTCCAGGCGCTTGGCGCGGCCGATGTCGTTGAAGGTGATGACCACGCCGTCGATGACGTTGTTCATGGTGCGGTAAGGCATGATTTTGACCTGGAACCAGCGGCCGTCGCCGGTGGCGACTTCGCGGTCGGAATAGACCAGGGTTTGCAGCACGCGCGCGGCATCCTCGGGCAGGTCGGGATAGTTCAGATCGCTGACCAGATCGGACAGGGGGCGGCCGATGTCGCTCGGAATCAGCTTGAACAGTTGCGTCGCCTGGGTGGTGAAGCGGCGCACATGCAGCGCGTTATCGAGGAATACGGTGGCGATATCGGTGCTGTTGAGCAGATTCTTCATGTCGCTGTTGGCCGCCGACAGTTCGTCCACCTTGGATTGCAGTTCGACGTTGACCGTCTGCAATTCCTCGTTGAGCGACTGCATTTCTTCCTTGGAAGTGGTCAGCTCTTCGTTGGTCGATTGCAGTTCCTCGTTGGTGGACTGCAACTCCTCGTTGGTCGATTTGAGTTCTTCCTGGGAAGTCTGCATCTCCTCGCGCAGGGCCTGCTGTTCCTGTTGCGCCTCGACCAGCGCCTGCTCCAGTTCGACGATGCGCCGGTTCGGGCGGCTGCGGCTTTTGCCTTCCGCGACCGCTGCCGTCGGCGGGGCGGCGACATCGCTGAATACCAGCATGACCATGCCGCGCACGGCCGCCGGCTCGCTCAGCGGATGTACGATCAGATCGACGAACTGGCTGCCGCCGTTGGTGCCGATCCGGAGATTGTGGCAGGCGACGCTGTCGCCGCTGCGCAGGGCCTTGGGCAGGGCCAGGGAGATTTCATGGCGCAAGCCCTCGCGCGCCATGGCGTGGATGTTCCAGTTCGCCTTGCCGGCGGCCGGTTCCAGGTACTTGCCGGTACGACCGCTGATGTAGAGCACATCACCGGCTGCATTGACCAGCACCGAGGCCGGTGCGAAACGTTGCAGCAGGAGTTGGTCGGCCAGGGTTTGCAGGTTGGCGATGCTGTTCTCGGTTTTGATTTCCATGGGCGGCTCGATACGGTGGGCGTTGACCTGGCGGGTCGGGAAGTCGATGTCCTGCGTGCGCGCCGAACTGCTGTCGCGCCGGAACAGGCGCGCCTTGGCGTCGAGCGGGGTAAACAGATTGGTGAAGCTGCCGATGGATTCGGAACTGCCCAGCATCAGGCAGCCGCCCGGCTTGAGACTGTAGTGAAACAGCGGCAGCAGTTTCTTCTGCAATTCCGTCCCCAGGTAGATCAGCAGGTTGCGGCAGGTCAGGATATCCAGGCGGGTGAAGGGCGGGTCGCTCAGCACGTTATGCGGCGCGAATACCACCATCTCGCGGATTTCCTTGCCTATGCGATAGCCGTCGCCCTCGTCGACAAAGAAGCGTTTCAGCCGATCGGCCGAGAGATCGGCGGCGATATTGGCCGGGTAATGACCCAGACGCGCCTTGGCGATGGCGTCCGGGTCTAGGTCGGTGGCGAACACCTGCAAGGTGCAGCGGCTGTTCGGTTGCGCGCGTTCCAGCGCCTCGCGGAAGATGATGGCCAGGGTATAGGCTTCCTCGCCGGTGGAGCAGCCCGCCACCCAGGCGCGCATGGCTGCGCCGGCCGGAGGGTCCGCCTTGAGGTTGGCGGTCAGCGTATCGCGCAGGGCATCCCAGGATGCCGGGTCGCGGAAAAAGCTGGTCACGCCGATCAGAAGTTCCTTGAACAGCAGATCGACTTCGAACGGATTCTCGCGCAGGTAACGGACATAGTCGGCGATCCGATCGAGCTGATGAATGGCCATGCGCCGTTCGATGCGCCGGTACAGCGTGTTCTTCTTGTAAAACGTGAAGTCGTGGCCGGTGCGCGTGCGCAGCAGGATGCAGATCTTGTCCAGGCCGCTTCTCTGGGCGGGGGTCTCGGCTTCCATGACCTGCCTGCCCGTCGCACTGGCAGGGGCATGGCGCATGAAGTCGGCGATGCGCGTCGGCAGTTCGGCCGGCTCGGCGATGATGTCGACCAGGCCGGTGTCGATGGCGCTGCGCGGCATGGCATCGAACTTGGCGCTGCCAGGCTCCTGGGCCAGCACCAGACCATTGTGTTCCTTGATGGCGCGCAGCCCGAGGGTGCCGTCCGAGCCCATGCCCGAGAGAATCACCCCGACTGCCCGATCGCCCTGGTCGTCAGCCAGGGTGCGCAGGAAAAAGTCGATCGGCAGGCGCAAGCCGCGCGGCGCAACCGGATCGAGCAGGTACAAGGTGCCGCGCAGGATCGACAGATCGCGGTTGGGCGGAATGACATAAACAGAGTCCGGCCGGGTCTTCAGGCGATTCCTGGCCTGCATCACGGGCATCGCAGTAGTGCGTTGCAGGAGTTCGGGCAGGATGCCCTTGTGGTCGGGATCAAGGTGCTGGATGACGACATAGGCCATGCCGCTATCCGCCGGGACATGGGTGAAGAACTGTTCCAGCGCTTCAAAGCCGCCCGCCGACGCGCCTATCGCGACAATGGGAAACAGGGCCTCGGGCGGTATCGGCAGACTGGCTGGCTTGACCATATGCGTTGCTTTCGGATCAGTGGGTTTCGAACCGCATGGAATGGAGTGTGATCATGTTTGCAGCCGACGATTCCAGGCAGGCTTCCAGAACTCGGTTACCCGGAGTTTCAAGGATTGTGCGGAGAAAGAACATGCCGCAGCGATCATGCTTCGGCAATGGGCAGTTCAACGCCGATTCGCGTGCCGCCGCCCGGCGTTGAAGCAAGCTCGAAGCTGCCGCCGGAGAACTCGGCCATTTCGCGGATATTGAGGATGCCCAGGCCGCGAGGCTGGCTCAGCACGGCGAGGTCGAAGCCCTGGCCGTCGTCGGCCACGCTCAGCCGCAGGGGCTGGCTGTCGAGGGCCAGTTCGATGACTATCGTGCCGGCTTCGGCATGCTTGGCGACATTGGTCAGCGCTTCCTGAACGATCCTGAACAGGGTGGACTTGATATCGGAGGTCAGCCTTTCTTCGCGGCTGCTGTTGTTGATGCGGATGGCAATGCCGGTGCGCCGGGTGAACAGGTTGGCATACGACTCGATGGCCGGGATCAGGCCGGCATAGTCGAGCGCGGGCGGGCGCAGTTCGGCGCAGATTTCGCGGATGCTCGCCGAGGTGTCGTCGATCAGGGCGCGGTTGTCTTCCATGCGTTCGGCGATGACCTGCCAATCGCGCGCCTGCAAGGCCATTCCGGCAACCTCCAGATTGATGCCTATTGCCGCCAGGTTGGCGCTGGTGCGGTCATGCAGTTCGCCGGCGAGGTGACGGCGCGCCGATTCCTGCACTTCAACCAGATTCTTCGACAGGGCTTTCAGCCGCTTCGCGTTCTCGATGCGCTCGGTGATGTTTTCATGGATGACCACGGCGCCGCGCCGAGGCCCCTGCAAGGTTATCGCCTGCATGTGGAACCAGCGTTGCCGCTGCGGTGAATGGCAGGGATATTCGAGACTGAATTGCGGGCTTCTGCCGGACAGCACTTCGGCAATGCCGGCGCGTGCCAGCGCACCCTCGTTGACATCGCTTGAACTGACGGCGGATTCGCAGGTTTCCAGATAGTTCAGGCCGATGCCCTCGATCACTTCCTGCGGTGCGCCGTTCTCTTCGCCGAATCGTTGCCAGGCGCTGTTTGCGGCGAGGATGACGCCCCGGGGGTCGAGCACCACAATCTGCTCGTCGAGCGAGTCGAATACCGTCTTGATCAACGCCTGGCTGGCTTGCAGGGTTTGTTCCGCTTTCTTGCGCTCGCTGATATCGCGCTGCACGCCGACAAACTGGATCAGCACATCGGCGCTGTCGAATATTGGCGTGATCGAGAGGTCGTTCCAGAACGGGGTGCCGTCCTTGCGGTAATTCAGGATTTCGCCATGGAAGGAATCGCCGGCATTCAACTGCGCGCGCATCCAGGCCAGCGTTTCCTGGCTCGTATCGGGGCCTTGCAGCAGTTTGCAGGAGCGCCCGATGATGTCGCCGGCGGCATAGCCGGTGATGCGCTCGAAGGCTTCGCTGGCGTAGGTGATGCGCCGGTCCGGCCCGGAAATCAGGACGCCCTGCGAGATCGCGGCAAGGGCGTTTTCACGCGAGCGCAGGGTTTCCAGGCTGGTCCGCAGGGCATCGTGGGTCTGCTTCTGCTCGGTGATGTCGCGGAACATGCTGCTGCTGCGCAACTCGCCACGGCTGTCCGCGAAAATGGTGGAAACAATATCGACCGGGAACAGGCTGCCGTCCTTCCTGCGACAACGCAATTCGCCCCGGAAAGAGCCGTTGCGGGCGCGCTGTTCGAGCGCCGCCGGCAGGCGTGGATCGGCAACATCCATGACGCCGGAGCGGCCAAGCGCGCGCAGTTCATCCATGCTGTAGCCGAACATGCGCAGGGCTTCCGAGTTCGCGGTTTCGACGCGGCCGTCTGGCCAGGCGAAGATGATTGCTTCGCTGCTGGTCTCGAACATCAGCCTGAAGCGTTCCTCGGCTTCGCGCCGGGTGGCTTCCGCTGTGCGGATCGCGCGCACCATGCTGTCGATGGACTCAGCCAGTTGGCCGACCTCGTCGGCGCCGGCCCTGGGGATCGGCAGTGACAGATCGCCGCTGGCGGCGATGCCGTGCGCCGAATCGCGCAGCGCCAGCAGCGGCTGGGTGAGCGCACGCGAGCCGCGCCTGGCCCAGACCAGGACGCCGCCGACCAGTCCCAGACTGGCGAGGAAATAGCCGAGCAGCAGCGGCAGCAGTTTGTCCAGCAGTGCGCCCGGATGACTTTCGAGGACAAATTCGAGCGGCTCCGCAGTCATCTGGCTGTTGCCTTCGAACAACCGTACGACGCGGGTTTCGTCCAGGCTGAACCCGGTGCCGGCCTCAGCCGTTGGCGTGCCGCTTCGGCGCAGTTGTACCGAGCGCAGACCGAGTTGTTGCGGCAGCGGTCGCAGCAGCGCTTCCAGATCGAGCTGGCCGACGGCGACGCCTTCGGTGGTGCCGGTATAGGCGAAGGCGACACCGTGATAGACCGTCCAGAGTCGGCGTCCGTCGCGCGCACGGGTCAGCGCATGGCGCGCTTTGCCATCGGCCAGGACGCGACGGAATTCGTCGCTTTCGCCGTGGCAATCGGCCAGTTCGCGGCTGCCGGCAAGCAGCTTGCCGTTGATGTCGCACAGTGCAATGCCGTTGGCGGCGGGTACCGGGAACGCATAGTTCTGCAAAAACGGTCGGGCATAGGCGGCGCGCCCGCCGGAGTCGAGTATTGCCGTGGTGAACATGGCGGTGCGGGCGAGCTCCGAAACCGTGCGCGTGACGATGCGTATCGGCTCCTCCAGGCGTTCCCGCGCGACCTGGCTTTTGTGAGCCAGCGCCGTCCGGGCCGACTGCTGTTCAGTCCAGTAGATGATGGCGATGGAAACCAGCGCCACCAGCGAGACGGAAAGCAGCGCCAGGCTGGCTGCGCGCAGCATGAAGGCGTGTCCCAGGCTGCTGTCGCGCCAGCGCCGCAGGGCAGCAGGATTGAATCTTCGCAACACGTTATGGGCGCCGTGCGCCGGGCAAGGGTTCGATTGCTCCGTCGGCGGCGAAGCGGGCCATGAATACGTTTTCGCGGCCCAGCGCATCGTGGCGACCCGGCGCGAACGGGCGGGAAAACCTGCGCGTCACGCCCTGGTAGGGCGGCAGGTTTTCCAGTGCGGCGCGCACCGCTGCACGCTCGCTGCTGCCGGCGCGGCCAATGGCGCGTGCGAGCAGATGCACCAGATCATAGGCATGCGCCACGCCCACCGGCGAGACCACCTCGCGCGCTGCATCGCTGCCGGTCAGCGGTTTCAGGCCGGCAAGCAGTTTTCTCGCCGGGGCATCGGTCCTGTCGAGAAAGGAGTAGGTCTGCACGAAGGTGAGATCCACGTCGCGCAGGGCTTCCCGCGTCAGCTCGAAAAACCGGCCGGCCGTGACGCCCCAGTGCGCCATGATCGGCAAACGCTGGTGTTTCGGCAGGCCGGCCAGTTCGTTGACCAGCACCACGGCTTCCTGTTCGTTGGCTACCAGCACCAGGGCCTGCGCGCCGGCCGCACGCAGATTGCCGTATTGCAGGCTCAGGTTCCGGTCGCCGAAGTTGTACCAGTCGTAGGCGACCACATGCTGGCCGGAAGTCCGGGCGACATGGCGCTGCGCCGCGCGCAGGTTGCTGCGTCCCCATTCCGAGTTCGGCAGCAGCAGGGCCACCTTGCGCAGGCCGCGACCGGCGGCATGCCGCATCATGCTTTCAATTGCCCAGGTATCGCGCAACGACAGGCGGAAGACATAGTCGGGCGAGTAACCATGCTCGGTAATCGGGTCGGCGGCGGCCCAGGGGTCAAGAAAGGGGATCTTCAGGCGATGGATTTCCGGCAGCAGTTCGACCACCACGGGGCTGTACTTGCCGCACAGCACGGCCACCACATCCGGGTCGGCGGCCAGTTCGCGCAGATTGTTGCCGGCGCGCGCCGGAACGCCCCGGTTGTCGCGCAGGACGATCTCCAGCTGGCGGCCCAGCACACCGCCGGCGGCGTTGATTTCGTTGACCGCGACCCGGGCGCCGTGATGCACCGCCTGCGCGGATGTGCTGCCGGGAATGCCGAACTCGGCGTCGATTCCAATCCGGATCGTTCGCGCTGCGGCGCTCTGCGCCAGCAGCAGGGCGATGATCAGCAGGACGGCGGCGATCCGGGCGGTGAGCGGTTGCATGAGGAAACGTGTACGCGAATGCGCCGGATGATAGGGAGCCGCCTGCGTCGAGGATATACCGTGTTTCAGGTAACGCCCGGCCTCGGTGGCAGGCTGCCAGCCGGAGAACCGGCTTACATCCTCGGGGTCGGGTAACACAGATTGTTGCTGTCGAACGAGAGGCTCATCTGTTCGTTGTTGGGCAGCACGATGTACTTCACGCCGATGAATTCGAGGTTGTTCTTCCAGAACAGCGCGAATACGGCTTTCTCGCCGTTGCTGACCACATGCGTATTGGAATAGACCCGGCTCGGCTGGCCGTATTTCTGGTTGTAGTTGCTGACCGAGATGATCAGCGACTTGAGGGAGGGCCGCACATCCTGTTCAAAGCCGACCAGCTTGCCCTTGCAAAAGCGGAACTGGTAGCGCCGCGCGATGCTGGGATCGTTGTCGTAGGCCAGGATGACGTCGTCGGAGGGTTCCAGCACGCGGTCGAAATTCCAGTTGGCGATGAGCAGGGTCTTGACATCGTTCTGGGACATGCCGCTTTTGAATTCGGCAACTTCGAAAGCGTGTGACGAACCGGCCAGGCAGGCGGCAATCAGAAAAATGCTGGGGAGCTTCATGGGGAGATTGTTGAGGTTCGACGCCGGCCATGATAGCCGGACGCCGAATGCCGATACAGCGCTCAACTGCGGAAATGGCTGACCGTGCTGCTCAAGGCATCGGCCATCTGGCGCATGTTCTGGACGGTCAGATCGGACTGCGCAATGGCGTGCTCGGTGCCGGAAGCCAGGTCGGCGATGCGTTCGATATTGCGTGAAATCTGCTGACTGGCAATCGATTGCTCCTTTACCGAATGGGTGATTTCCTCAATGCCGCGCTGTGCTTCAACGACCGAGTTGTGGGCTTGCTCCAGAATGCGGGAAACCTCGATGCCCCGGCTGGCGCCTTGTTCGAGCGCGGCTTCGCCCTGCTTGATCGAGGCTTCGACCTGGCCGGACTGGGAATTGAGATCGGCGGTGACGCGGGTGATCTCATTGGCGTATTGGGCTGTTTTTTCCGCCAGTTTGCGTACTTCGTCGGCGACTACCGCGAAACCGCGGCCCTGTTCACCGGCGCGCGCGGCTTCGATGGCGGCATTCAATGCAAGCAGGTTGATCTGCTCGGCGATGTCCTTCACATGCTGAGTGGCGCCAATGATGCTCTGGGTGCTGCCAAGGAATTTTTCGACCGAGTCCGACATGCTGACGACCGCCTGATGAACGCTGGACATGGCCTGGTTGAGTTGTTTCATGCGTTCCAGGCCTTCGTCCGAATGGGTGGCGCTTTGCGTGGAAACGTCGCGCACCTGTTCGGCGTTGTCGGCCACCGAGGCGATGCTGGCCGTCATTTGTTCGACGGCGGTGGCGGTGGCGGTCACCGCGCTGGTTTCGTCGGTGCTGGCGCCGCGCAGATTGGATGAGGCGGAAGCCAGGTTGCCGGACAGGTCGTGCAATTGCTCGGCGTTCATCTTGATGCCGTTGACCAGGGTTTGCAGGCCGGAGACGAAACGGTTGAAGGCGATGGAGATGCGGCACAACTCGTTGTCGCCCTGAATGTGCAGGCGAACGGTGAGATCGCCCTCGCCATCGGCCAGGGATTCGATCGACTGTCCCAGCATGTTGAGCTGGGAAAGGATGTTGGCGACGATGGAAAGAGCGATGCCGAGTCCGACCAGAACCGCGATGACGGTCAGGATCAGCGCGGTATGCTGCGCATTTTCGGTGTTCTGCTGTACCGCAACCTCGCTTGCTTCTATGGCGGCCTTCTGGGCCTGGATCAGGTCGAGCAGGCTTTGCCGAATTTCTCGCCAGACCGGCGTTTCATCCTTGTTGAGGCGCGCTTTGGCCTCTTCCAGGCTGGTCTGTTTGACCAGCTCGCGAATTTCGCCCTGCAGGCCTTTCTGGCGTTCACGCAAATCCGCGACCTTGGTCAGGGATTCCGATTGCTTGCCGTTGCCGCCGAGCAGATTTCTGGTCTCGCCGAGCAGTTTGTCCATCGCGCCGCTGGCTTTTTCGAAGTTGTCGTAGGCCTTGGGGTTTTCCGGGTCGAGGATGATGTTGCGCAGGGCCTGGCCCATTTGCAGGCCATTGGCGTACAGCTCGGTGTAGTTGAGCAGTATCTTTTGCTCATGGTCGATGAAATGGGTGAACTCGACCTTGGCGCGGTTGAGCGCCAGCCACGACACCAGGGTGGAAACCAGAAACAGGGTAATGACCGCAGTCAGCAGGACGATCAGTTGCGTCCGTATCTTGAATTTGCGCAGATTCAGCATGTCCAGCCTCTCTTGTTTTGGAGCGCCCCCGGCGCGGGTTGTCGCAGCCGACGAGCAGTCCCGACCGGTTGCCATGCGTTTTTCGGCGTGCAGCCGGCGAACTTGAGACTATTCGCGCGCGCGGCTCAGTGCTCGTCCCTGCCGCCCGGCAGGCTGAAGACCGGCAGTGTCCAGTCCCAGATGATCGCGGCGATGCGCAGGCCGGCGATGCTGCCCATGCCGAGCAGCGCAGCCAGCGTGCGGTCGGCAACATGCTGCACGGCCAGATAGACGATCACGCCAGCGATTGCCGCCGTGGCATAGATGCGGCTGCGGCGCAGGATCAGCGGTACCTCGGCGCACAGAACATCGCGCAACATGCCGCCGGCAGCGCCCGTCAGCGTGCCCATGATCACCACGACGATGCCGTCAAAGCCGGCATTCTCGGCAATCTGCGCGCCGCTGATCGAGAACAGTGCCAGCCCGAGCGCGTCGGCGATCAGCAGCAGGCGTTCCGGCGGATGCCGGTAGCGGGCGTAAACCACGGTCAGCAGCGCGGCGGCCAGGCAGACATAGAGATAGGTGGTATCGGCGATCCAGAACACCGGGCTGCGGTCGAGCAGCAGATCGCGCAGCGTGCCGCCTCCGGTCGCGGTCACCGTGGCGATGACCACCACGCCGAGCAGATCGAGACTGCGCCGCCCCGCCGCGAGCGCGCCGCTGACCGCAAACACGGCGACACCCAGCAGTTCGATGGCGTGCAGGATGCTCACTGACTCAACCCGGACTCATGCCAGTCCCAGCATGACCAGCGCGACGAAGGCCGCAAACAGCGCGAAATGGCTGATCCCCTCGATGGCGTTGGTCTCGCCGTCATGCAGGTTGTTCATCACCGTCAGCAGCGTGAGCAGCAACATGCCGGCCTGGATCGGTGTCAGCGCCATGATGATGCGGTCGCCGGTGAACAGGGCGATGGCCTCGATTACCGGCAGCGTCAGCAGCACCGTGGCCAGCGATGCGCCCAGCGCGATGTTGACCGTGGTTTGCATGCGGTCGTTGTGCGCGGCCTTCAGGGCGGTGAGGATTTCCGGACTCGCCGAGATCAAGGCCACCAGCACGGCGGGGATCGACTTGGGCAGGCTGGTGCCGGCCAGTCCGGCGTCGAGCAGCACCGACAGCACTTCCGACAGCAGTCCGACCAGCACGATCGCGCCGATCATGATGCCGCCATGCAAGGCGTTCGGACTGTGCGCGATGTCATGGGCTTCTTCTTCCAGTTCGACCGGGTGCTCGAAGAACGTGCGGTGCTCGACCGTCTGCAAACGCAGGAAGGCCAGGTACATCACCGCCATGACGCCGACCGAAACCGCCGAGTAGGCCTGCCAGTGCGTATCCGGCACGAAGTCCGGAATGAACATGCCGATGCCGAGCGCGACCAGCAGCATGGCGATGAACGAGTTGGCCGAATCGAGGTTGTACTTTGGGTTGCCGTGCTTGAGGCCGCCGATGATCGCGGCGGCGCCGAGGATGCCGTTGATGTCGATCATCACCGCCGCGAATACGGTGTCGCGCGCCAGTGTCGGGTTCGGCGCGCCCTGCAGCAGCACGATCAGAATGACCACTTCCACCGATACCGCCGCGATGGTCAGGATCAGCGTGCCGTAAGGCTCGCCCAGACGCAGCGCCAGCACCTCGGCGTGATGCGCAATGCGAAACGCGACGCCGATGATCGCCGCCAGGATCAGCCCGAGCAGGCCCCACAGCATCGCGCCGCCGTGCTCCACGGCGGCATGTTCGAGCGCCAGGCCAGCGCCCAGCATGGCGATGGCGAGCAGGATGAGGGATTCGGATTTGAGGGTTTGCATGCCGGCCGGACGTGGTTACAAAGTGGCTGGCGATTATCCGATAGCTGATGGATTGGCCGGTAACTCTTCGGCAAGGGGGGCTCAGGCGTTACCTCGGCATGCGCGCCTGATCAGGGTTCTTCGCTCAGGGCGGGGGCGCCACCATCTGTTTGCGCAAAGACGGCGCGCTTTGCCTTCTGTCGAACTGGAGATTGTCGGCAGCCGCCATTCCCGCCGGCGTCATTGCCCAGGCGTCGATTTCGTAGGCAATCCAGTCGCCGTCGCCGCGCAGGTAGGATTCCACATTGATTTCGTAAACCATCGGGCGGCCGGGCGGTTCGGTGGGTGCGACGAACCCGGCCGTATAGTTTGCGGCGTGGCTTCTGCCGCCGGATTTGATGCGCATTGCATACGGCACGACCCAGGCCGGCATCTCCAGCCGGAACGCAGCGCGCGGATTGAATTGCGTCTGCTGCCTGCGGTCGCCGGGATCAACAATTCGGTGCTGGCCCTTGAAGCCGTTGTACACGTTGAACTCGGCCTGGAAGTCGGCGCGCGGGGCATATCGTTGATTCCCCGCGAGACAGGACGATTGCCCGATGGGCGGGTTGTCCTGGCAGCTCGCCAGGCGAGCGTATCGGGTCGCCGGGCCGGCAATCTCCCATTTCGGCCAGAAATGGCCGGCTTGCGGTTGCGACGCCAGGTCGCCGCTGGCTGTGCGCACGGTCACGCTCAAGCCACTCGGCGGCACGCCGGAGATCGTGTCCGGGATGCGCGCGCTGATGCGGTTGGGGCTCCAGGATTCGATCTCTGCGTCGAAGGTGTTGCCGGCGCTGACGCGGGTGGCGGCATTGCCGCTGTCGCGCCCTGGAGCGCCGAGTTGCACGATGATGCGGCCCGGCGTATCGCCGAAGCAGCGGCCGTTCAAGCCGAACAGCGAGCCAGGTGCGAGCGCGCCTGGCTGTCCGTAAAAGCCGTTGCTGCCGAGGTTAAAACCGGGGCTGTCCGTGTACCAAAGGATGGGTTGCCAGTCGGGCAATACCAGCTTCGAAATATGCGGTTGCTGACTGTCCGTCGTGGCGCAGGGATCGGCGAGGATGCCGGGGTCGATGCGCGCGCTGCCGGCGGATCGAAGCATGCCGTCGCTCGTCGCCGCGCCACCCATGACGTGTTTGCCTGCATTCATGCGCACCCTGCCGGCCAGGGCGGGAGAGATGTGCTTCGAGCTCGTGGCATTGCCGGCATCCGTATGCGCCAGTCGCGCGCGCATCGCCTGATTGGCCTGATCGAGCGCTTCCCGCATCCTGTTCAGCGTGCGCTCGGGCGTGGCGGCCTCGCCCTTGACCTGCATCGTCGCCTGAGCGGGCGCGGTCAGCTTGGGTATGGGTAGCGGCAGAGCCGGCGGCAGCGTGGGTTGGGCAGTCAGCGCGGGCGACGTGGTCGCGGCATTCGCGGGTAGGGATGAGGGCGCGCTCAACAAGCCTGCCGCCTGGGCTTGGGGCAACAGAAAGGGCGCGACGAAAGCCAGCGCGTAGAAGACATGGCGGTGACGCATGAGGGCAATCTCCGAAAACTGACAGGGTGGTTACGGAACCAGCTCGGTTCCCGCTTTACCGGCATGCCCGGAAAGCACAAGAAGCTTTTTTACATGCAAGCGCTTGAGTCATTCGGTCCACTACGGTCGCGTGTGTTTACACGGAAGGCACTTTTTCCGCATACGCTTGCTTTCATTTGTGTACTCGCCCATTTGATCCTCAATTTGAAAATTTCCCATTTTGTCTTCTGATTCAGCCTCTTTTGCTGCGTCTTGAAAGCGATCCTTTATTTCTTCCACGGTGGGCCGCTTGTCGCGCCGCTCGGTGGATAGCAGTTTCGAGGCAACAGGGGTGCTGTCGGTCTGGATAGGGACGGCGTTGGGCGGTGTCTTGCCGACCAATGTGCCTGACGGCATCGACGACGGCGCGCTCGGCATGCCTGCCGCGCCTGCGGGCGCAATCACACAGGGCGCGATAGCCGCGAGCACGCACCAGATATAACGATCACGCATGATGGATACCTCCGGAAACTGACAGGGCGGCTACGGAACCAGCGGCAGCCCGGTTTGCCGCTGCACCGGCATGCCTGGGAAGTTCAGCAGGCCATCCTGCTTGTCGGAGTTCTTGAGCAGATGGTGCACGGTGCGGTAATTCCACTGGTTCACATGCGTGTAACTGTAGGTGTGACGATGCTCGGCCAGATGTTTTTCGGCCAGCGCCAGACGGCGCTGCAAGTCTTCGACCTTCTTCCAGAGTTGTTCAAGCTGCCACTCGTACGAACGCGCGCCCGGCGGCAGTTTCGAGCCGGTTTGCATGGCATCCGCCTGCCCGGCCTGGAGGGCGGAATCGCCATTCATGCGGACAGGCGGTATTTCGCGCAGCTGCGATGAAACCGGGCTGCTGTCGGTCTGCATGGGGGAGGTGACGGGGGCAGCGACAGGGGGCGGGTTGGCGTTTGCCGTGCCGGCGCCGGTAACGCGCAAGTCGATTTGCGCCGGCATTGCCGGCTGCATGCTTTGCCTGGGTGCGATCGCAGAGCCGGCTGGCATGGACGACGGCGCCCCCAGCAGGCCCGCCGCACTCGCGGGCAGGACGAGATTCAATGCAAGCACGGCGACGAACCCGGCCTTTGCAGCGCGGTGAAAATGTAAATGCATCATGGCAAGCTCCAATAAACAGGCGGCGCAGTCCAGATTACCGGATAACACGGTGCGACCACACCGAATGGCGCATTCAACGCCTGCCAGCCGGGTACGGGTGCGAACCAATTGGGTGTGGCGCGCTGCTCGGACGGGTCCGATACGAGGCGCGACGGGAAGCCACCATTTCCGGCCAGTGCGGCAGGCAAGGCCTGCGGCGACAGCCACCACACACAGGTGGGCGGCAAAGCTGACGGTGCAACAGGTAGCGGGACTGGCGCGGGCGCGGCGCTGGAAAACTGGCTCAGCCAAAATAACAGCACCGTTGCGCCAGCGCGTGACAACCGGCTGGCCATCGGCCGAATCCGGGCTAGTGCATCTGGATGGCGCACACGAAAAATCCTTGCTTGTCGATTTTGCCCATTCGCCTCGCCGCGTTTTTTTCTGTGCCGGCATGGGCGATTTCCAGGAACGTAAACATCGCGAGTCAGGGCTTCGGAATGATCCGGCGGGGCGCAATGCGCTGCTTCGTCGCATCCAGGGCTCGGTCGATGGAGGCTTTGCCGGTGCCGAACGCCGACGGTGTGCTTTCGGTGATCAATCCTGAAGCACCCAGGTCCAGCGCGGCCCGAACCCACATGGCATAGGCGCCCAGATTGGCCTGGCCGTATGCCACCCAGGCGTAACCCGCTTCAGGCCCGCCCGCCTTGGCGCCCCAGTTGATGCCCCAGGAGTTCTTGATCAACCATGCCTGGCGCTGGTCGTCCCAGCCCACCAGCGTGACGACATGATTGGATGCCAGCCACTCGGACGTGAGGGCGTCTTCCTGCAAGGCGCTGATCTTTGCGCCGTCGCGGGTGGCGCGCAGTACGCCATTCCGGTCAACCTTGAAGAAGGTGGGCGCCAGATTGCCGGTGCCGTCGTTGTAGGGGCCCTGGAAGCTGCCGCCAACCCCTACGCCGTAGGTAAAGACGTCCCTGCCGGGGGCGGTGCCGTCGGGCACCGAGTAAGCCTGAAACGTGTCGTAGGCAAACATGCTCACTGCAAGCGGGCCATGCTCGATCAGCGCCTGTTTGAGTCTGACATTGCCGGGAATGGTGTTGTTCTCATCCACAAACCCCCAGGCCACCGCGCGCAGCGGCCGCGCGCCCTGTTGATGGACGCACTGCGCCCCCTTGGCGGCCATGTAGGGCGCGTGTTCGGCATTGACGTACAGACCGTCTCCGGCGACGGCTTTGTCAAACACGGCGCCGCTGTTGCCGCCATTGCAACTGGCGGGCGTGCAGTCAAGCAGTTCCTGTTCCGAGAGGTTGACCGTGATGCCGTTGCGCATGCGGTAGCTGCTTTCGAATGCCGACGCGGCCGCGAAGGCCCAGCAACTGCCGCAAGGGTTCTGGTTGCCCACCGGCGTGACGATATCGTAATCACGCCAGTCGAAGCGCGCTGCATCGGGTGACTTGACCATGCGCGGGTGGCTGCGCAGCACGCTCTCGGGCAAGGCCCTGAGCGTGCGCTGACGATCCAGTATCTGGCGTTCAATCTGCAAAGCCTGTTTCGCCCGCGCGTTCTGACTGCGCGCATTGCGCCAGGCAGACTCCAAATCGCGCGCACCGGTCACTTGCTCCAGCGAATAAGCGAGTGCTTCGGTCATCGCAATCGGAAAGGTCAGCTTGAGTTCGGCATGCAGTTTCTGCGCCTCGGCCAGACGTTGAGTCGGGCTCAGGGCCGGTGCGGACAGCCGTTTTTCAACCAGCGGGCCATTGGCTGCTTTGACTGCGGGCATGCGTTGAATTCGCTGCATGGTTGCCGGAATCTGTTCACCAGCTATCGGCTCGCCCACGGTCGGCTTCGGCGTGCCTGCCTGTCCCACAGCCGGTTGAGCCATGCCGGAGGGATTGACACGCCATGAGGTTGGCACCGGCATCGCCACCGGCGGCACTTGTTGTATTTGCGCGCTACCGGTCTGGCCGGGCAGGGAGGATGGCGCGGCCAGTTGTGCCAGCGCGGGTTGGGTGAGATGTGACAGTGCAATCAGCACGAGCAGTTTGTTCATTGACTCAGCTCCCGAAGCGTTCGATGAGGAGATGCACCGCTTCCTCCAGCGCCTCGCGCAGCGCCGCGTCGAGGCTGCCCTTGCGGGTGGACTGGTGGTTGATTTCCGGCGTGTAGGGCGAGGCGACTTTGCCTTTTTGCGCCAGCACGGTACTGGCAAGCGCGCCGATGCCGGTGACGCTGGTCGCGCCGCCGCCGATGTCCTTGCGCACGTTGACGGCATCCAGAACGTCGCCGTTGGCTGCGTCGACGATGCTCACATCGAGACCGATCTGGTCGCGGTTGCTGGCGCCGCCGATCTGCAGGCCGCCGATGTTGAAGCCGGTGGAGCGGGTGGATGCGCCGGCGTTGATTTCGGTGATTTCCACCTGGAACAGGTATGCCGCACCGCGCAACTGGGATTGCGCCACTCCGCCCGAGGTCTGGCCGGCCGCGTTCATCTGCTTTTCGATCGTGACGCCGCGATTCAGTTTGGCGCGTTCGACGACACGAAACTGGCCGGATTTCACCAGCGCTGTCTTGAACATTTCGGTGGCTCCGCGCGGCTGCAATTCCGGTACCGCGCTGGATACTTCATAGATGGCGACCGCGACGCGCTCCTCGGCGGATTTCTTGCCGAGTTTCGACAGCTTGGGCGAGACGGTTGGCGCCGCTTTGGAAAACTCGCTCGCACAGCCCGATGCGGTCAACGCTACGCCCAGCGCCAGCATGGCATGCAATAGCGGGCGCGCGCTGTTCATTTTGCGGCCTTTGGCGCGGTTACTCCGGAATAGCGTGTGGTGCCGCTGGTGCTGGCGCTGGTTTGCTTGTAGGGCAGTCCGTCGCCGCCGATCCAGACGCGCGCGCTGCCGTAGGATTTGCCATCGACAATGGTGGTCCAGCTATAGATTCGGGTGGATACCGCGCCAAGCGTTTCGCTGCCGACCTGCTTGCAGTCTTTCATCGTCAGGCCGTCGAGCGCTGCGTTCTGCATGGTTTTCAGCATGGCGGGAGGCATTTTTTTCCAGCCTCGATCGGCCTTCAACCACGCATCGTTGCCGATCTTGATGAATTCGCCGGTGAGCCCGGACTGGGTATCCAGTACATTGATGTCATGCACCATCGGCGCGCGCAACTTGGCACGACCGGCGTCGATGATAGCCTGGCAGGCCGCGTCGGCTGCCAGCGCCGGGGCGGGCAGGGCGACGCAGGCAAGGCAAAAAAGGGCGGTGAGTTTCATGGCTTGCATCCTCGCTTTCCGGTGAATTAGCGTTGCGCCGCTTCCATACGATCAGACGGCGAACCTGGTAATGCCAAAAAGATACCACACAATTCCAAAAGGAAAAAAATGAAAGCTTTTGTGCTTGGCAACTACATGAATGCGCATTTTCTGCATGTGGACCGGTTGCCGATGCCGGGGGAATCGCTGGCGGCAAAGCGGGTGTTTCAGGAACATGGCGGCAAGGGGCTGAATCTGGGCTTGGGACTGCATCGCCTCGGCGCCGAGGTGGACATGCTGGTACCGGTGGGCCGCGATCCTGCCGGACAGGCTGTGACGCAGGCGCTGGCGGATGAAGGCATGCGCACCGATTGGGTCTTGCCGCTGGCTGATCAGTCCGGCTTTGGCGTCGGCTTCATTGCCGCCGATGGCGCCAATTTTCTGTCGGCACACCTGGGCGCGAATGCGTGCTTGACCGAAACGGTGGTGATGGCCGCCGCCGCCGCCATCCGGTCTTCGGACTGGCTGCTGGCGCAGTTCGAGATTCCCGCCGCGCCGATCCTGGCCGCGTTCAGGCTGGCGCGCGAGCATGGCGTCGCCACTTATCTCAATCCCTCGCCCTGGCGGGCGATTTCCCCCGAGCTGCTGGATTTGACCGATGTGCTGGTGGTCAACGAGCACGAGGCTGGCTTGCTGTTCGGCCTCTCCGATCAGGCCGGCCGCCAGGACTGGCTTGAGCGGCTGCCGATGCATGCCGGCCGCCTTGGCTGGAACGGGCGTCTGCTGGTCGTGACCCTGGGCGATCAGGGCAGTGTGGCATTGGACGCAAGCGGTGGAATCCGGCATGAACCCGCGCCCGCAGTCGCACAGATCGACGCGACCGGGGCGGGCGATGCGTTTGGCGCGGGCCTCGTTTTTAGCCTGATGCGGGGCGCCGACATCGCCGAGGCGCTGCGCTTCGCCAACGCCTGTGGCGCGCTGATCGTCGCGCGCGAGGGCATCTGGGCGCATCTGCCGACACTTGCGGCAGTGCAATCGGCCGGTTTCAGTTCAGATTGAGCGTCAGCCGGTAGGCGTAGGCATCACCCCGGAAGGTGCCTTCGACGTACTCGACGATCTGTCCGGAACGCGAAAAAGTCCTGCGCTTCATCAGCAGACAAGGATGTGGTTCGGAATAGCCGAACACTTCCGACTCGGCGTCGCTGCTCAACACCGCTTCGATGGTCTGCTCGCCGTGCGAGAGGGCGATTCCGCAGCGCTCGGTGAGGAACTGGTAGGCCGAGCCTTGAACGTCCCAGTGCTCCAGTTCCGGCGCCGCAGTCAGGTCGTACCAGGCCAGCTCGCGGGATAGCGGCACGCCGTCGCCCATCCGCACCCGCAACAGGCGCAGAAAACGCGCGCTCGACGGTCGGCCGAAAATGGATGCGATGGTGCGGTCGGCGACTACACCCCGCTCCAGCAAGCGGGTGGATGGCTCCATGCCCAGTTCGCGCATTTCCTCGCTGAATCCTTTCAGCCTGCCGAGTTGCGGGCTGATCTGAGGCGGGCTGTTGGCGATCACACCGGCGCGACCGCGCGTGGTCAGATAGTTCTTGGCGCGCAGTTCGTCGTAGGCGCGGCGTACGGTGACCCGGCTCAGATTGAGCGACTCGGCGAGCGCGCGTTCCGACGGCAGGCTTTGGCCGTTGGCGATTTCGCCGCTCTCGATCAGCGTCGAGAGGTTGTTGGTCAATTGCTGATAGCTGGGCTCGGCGCGAGCGCGGTTGGGGGCGATCCGTTCGATCAGCAGATCGTCGGGATTGGTTTCTGCCGCAATGACTCTGGTTTTCATGTCTGCTTCACCTCCATTTTCGGACGCCGCTCATTGCCTGCAACACCGCGTTATCGGGCGAATTTGAGCTTCATGACGGTAATCGCGCCGGTGAGGACCACCATGACGGCGTTGGCGACGATCAACGGCAGATCGTCCTTGAGCAGTCCGTATGCCAGCCACAGGGCCAGTCCGATCGTGATGATCAGGTAGGTCGGCAGCGAGATGCCGCTGACATCCCGGGTTTTCCATGTGCGCCATACCTGGGGAACAAACGAAGAAGTGGTGAAACCGGTAGCGACCAGACCAAGAATATCGAGTGAGTTCATTTTGAAAATATAAAAAGTTCTTTGTATTCAAAGACTAACACGATACTGCGGGCAACGGGGCGGAATGCCTGACGGCAAAGCAGGCCATGGCACCGGAAATGGCGTCGGATTTGACGAAGGTTGGTATTATATTGGCATTGCCAATGTCGGCGCCGATGCACCTGACTGTGGCAATTTCCGCCATCGTTGTCTGGGTCCAAGGAGATTGACTGCATGATCCTTCGAAGAGAGTCCGTCCGTTGTAGTCGTCGTGGATCGCACAGCATGCGCGTTGTCGCCGCTTGTTCCGCCTCACTGTTTCTGGTCAGCACGATTGCCTGGGGCGCTCCTGAGAGGGGCGCCATGCCGCAGATTGAATCCGCCGCAAGACAAGCCGCCATGCCTGTCAGGCGACTCGATGACGAGCGCTGGGAAAAGGTGCCGGGCTGCGCCAGAACCATTGCCGCAGGTGCGGTGAATCAGGTGTTGGTGACCGGCTGTGGCGGGCAGTATGCGCATGACACGATTTACGAATGGAAGTCGGGTGGCGAAAGCGGCGAGTTCGTGGCGGAGCCGCCGGGCTCGGTCATGCTGGCGTTCAGGCAGGCTGGCATGTCTGTCGCGGAAACCAAGCGCCAGCCAGCGCAGGCTAGCTGGCTGGCGATAGATGCCGTGGCGGGCAAGGTCTATGGCATCGGACCGGATTCGACCCTTTATTCGCGTCCCGTTGCTTCGCCTTACCCGCATCATCAGTGGACGCAATTTGTCGGCGCGCAGGTGTACATGCAACCTATGCAGGTGACCGCTGTTGCCGCTGGAGGTGGTCATGGCCGGGGCGATTTGTGGGCGATCAGCGCGCAACCCGGCGGTGCCGGCGGCAACCGGATCTATGCGTCGGAAACCTGCCCGGCGAAGGATCGCGTCGTATCCGGCCGATGCTGGCGCCCGGTTGATGGCGCCGCGCAAAAGGTGGCGTTGGGTAATGAAACCTGGGTCGTGAGCAGCGACGGCGGCATCTTCCGGCGCAACGGCAATGGCTGGCAGCGGGTGGAAGGCTGTGCGCGCGATGTTGCTGCGAATGGGGGCCATGTTTATGTGGTCGGCTGTGATTCAGCCACCGGCGGGGGCGGCAGGATTTTTCGCCGCGTGGGCGACTCCTGGCGCGATACGCATCAGACGGGAAAAACCCTGGCAGTCGATGTGGCAGGCAATTTGTGGGTCGTGAAAGCCGGCGGTGAAATATGGCGCAGGAAGGCCACTCGACCCGATCCGGTGCGTTAGTGCCGCACAAACTCATGCCGGCAAACTGTCCCTGAAATGCAGGCGCCATTGCATGACCCAGGTCGATTCTGACATTCCGCGCGATTTCATCCGCAACCGATGCTGACCAGAATCTTCTTCCGCGTGATGTTGGCCGGACTGGGGCTGTGGCTGGCTTTCATGGGGGCGCAGGACACTTACTATCCGCTGGCTTGCCGTTTCGGCGGCACGGTGGTGGAAGGCGAAGTGATCGGCTTCTGGGCCGGGCGGGGTAGGCCGTCGATCCAGCCGGAGAACACCGCCCTTCGCAATGGCCATCGCATCGCCCGCCGCCCAGCTTTCAAGTACCCGGCCCAACCCGGTGGCGAACCGGTGTTGATCGGAAAACACCGCACTTCATTCACGCCTTCGTTCAACCCATACGAGATGGGCGAGAAGGTCACTGTGGTATTTCCCACGGGACAGCCGCAGCAAGCTTATCTGTTCGCCGCGTCCAGCCTGGCGGGGGGGCTGGGCATCCTGTCGGCGGGATTGCTTTGCCTGTACATCGGGTTGGGCGGCAGGCTCTAGTGCTCCGTTCCTACGCATCGCATTCCGCAGTGTTTCAGGTTCCCGCCGGCCCGGCTTCGATTGCGTCCACCTTTGTGTACATCCAGCCACCGGCGTAAAGCGTCAGGCCGAGAATCGCCAGGCTGGCGATGCGCACCAGCGGGGTTGCGTCGGACAGGTCGAACAGGAGCACCTTCGCCGCCGAGGCGGCGAAGATCAGCAGCGATGACTTGCCCAGGAGCTTGTCCCGACTCCTGAAGGCCAGACCCAGGCAGGCCAGCGCGATGAAGCCCCAGGCTATGGATACCGCCAGGGGGTCATCAAGGATGCTCACCGCCGCGCCCATCAGTGCGATATGACCGGCATAAAGCGCCGGTGCGGCCAGCGATTTCAGATCAAGCCGGTGAGTGAAGTAGTAGGCGGCGTAAAGCTCTGCGGCATAGAACAGGCCGAGAATGGCTGGGTCTGCATGGCTGTCGGCAGCCACCACTACGCGCAGATAGTTGATCGCGAACACGATGCCGACCAGCATCTGCATCGGCCAAGGTAATCCGGCGTGCGCGTTGGCGCCGGAAAAATGCCTCCACGCGGCCAGCGCCGGCAGCATCAGCAGCGCCAGCCACGGCGCTGCGTCAGGCGGAACCAGTTCCATGTAGCCGGCATGGAACAGCGCCAGCGCGGCATAGGCGCTGACCAGCAGGCTGCCGGCTTCCGGCCGTACCGCGAGCATGTTTTTGGCGATCTGGTAAGCGCCCAGCAACAGCGCCGCACTCGCCAGCGCGATCCACGGCGCCAGCATCGGCAGGTGAGACTCCAGCAAGGGGTATTGCAGTGCATAGAAGATCAGCAGCAGCGGCAGATGAACGATGGCTTCGTCGCGACTCATCGGCTGTTTGCGGCGGATGGAAAACCAGACAGCGCCAGTCACGAACACCAGAAACTGGATAGCCTGGAAGGAAAACGCCTCGACCCAGGCGGACAGATTGTTGAGGTCGTAGAGGACATGGAAACCGAGCAGGGCCATGTATGCCGCCAGCAGATAGACGCGCCGCGCACCCAGCCAGACCGCGAATACGCAGAACAGCACGCTCCAGGCGGAAAAGTAGACCACCAGATCAACTACCGATCCGGCCAGCGCATCAAGCAGGAACGGCGCCGAATACGAACCGACCACCGCGAACAGGCTGTAGATCTCGCTCTCGAACAGCCTGCCCAGCCAGAGCGCCGCCAGGCAGGTCAGCATTACCGCCCCGGTCGCCAGGCCGACGCCGATGAACTGGTAATACAGGTGCGCGCCGTAAATCGACAGGAACAACACCACCAGTCCGCCCGCCGGCAACAAACTGGCGTATTCGCGATCCGCGCTGCGCAAGCGCAAGCCGGCGCCGATCAACAGAAATCCGCTCAGCACCGCCAACACCACCTGCCGCTCCGGCGTCAGCCAGCCGGAATCCACTGCCAGGCGAATCAGATATGCGGTTGCCAACACCAGCGCGGTCGCCCCGGTCCAGCCAAGGATTTTGGTGATGGAGAGATTGGGGGGCGTGGCATGCTGGAGGAGAGATTGCTTGAATGCATCGGGCGAAGAAACAGGTTGGGAGACACGGGACAGCGCCGCCTCATGCTGGCCAATGTTGCCGCCGCGTTCCGGTTGCTGGGTCTTGATCGGCTTGTCCTGCACGGCGGCATTCCGGCCAAGCAGGTGCTCGATGCGGGTCAGGCGGGTTTCGAGCTGGGTTATGCGGTCTTCGAGTGTGGACATTAGGGGAAAATCGTATTATTGAGGGGGTGATCAGGACAATAACCGAACCAACCGTCCTGTCGATACTCTCGCGCTCGCTGCCGGCACTGCCAGGACTGTCTTCGGCAAGCCCGACGAGCGCGTTGCAGCGTCGAACCGTGTTGCATGCAAGTTCTGCTTTAACGAGTCAAAGTTTGTCCAAACGGAAATTATTGGGATATTGTTGTCCAGTAACGGGGTGTCGATATTTCGGCTTGGCAAGAGGGGGGGAGATGAAACTCACACGGCGTGTAAATACGTTGTTTGCACAGACGCAGGAAGTGCAGGCGAATACGGGTAATCAGACGCGAATGGGCGTCGAGGAACGGCGGAAGCGGCCTCGCCTGGATGCTCGCAAGGGCACTCGGGTGCTGGTGATCGAGGATTCGACGACGGCGTTGTCGATGATCACCAACATGTTCTCGACCGCAGGCTACGAAGTGGCGCAGAGCAACGAATCGGAACGCGGTTTGTACATGGCCTGTTATTCACCGCCGGAACTGGTCATTCTCAATGTCGGCATGCCCGGCATGAATGGTTTCGAGGTGTTGAAACGAATGCGCAAGGATCCGGTGGCGCGCCGGATTCCGGTGATCATGACTACAGGCAACCAGCATGCCATCGACCACTTTTACAAGCGGAATGTCGATGCCGACGCGATCATCAAGAAACCGTTTACCCGTTACGAAGTGTTTTCGCGCGTCGAAAAAATGCTCAGCACGGAAAGGGTACCCATGCGCGCCAACGATATTCGGTCCTCGACCGCCGGATCCTTTCTGGCGCGCATCAGGCAAAGTTTGTTGCGAGGCAATCAGTCAACCAAGTGAGAACTGCGCGGCAAAGCCTTTCAGTCGGCTGTCAGAACCGTTCACCGTCGCGTAAATAGCGCCATTTTCCCGGCGGCAGCTTGCCCATTGCGACGCCGCCGAGACGGATGCGTTTCATGCCGAGCGGCGGCAAGCCGACGGCCTCGCAGATCTGTTGAACCTGGCCTGGCCTGGCGCCTTTCAGCGCGATGCGCAGTCGGGTTTCATTCTGCCGGCTGACCTTGATGGATGCGGGTAGATGACCCTGGAATGGAATGCCCCGGTTGAGTCGCTTGAGCGTTTCTTCGGATACTTCTGCCACAACCTCGACGACGATCTCGTGTTCCACCGTGGCGGCATCCTCGGTCAGTTTGCGCACGATGCGCCAGTCCTGGCTGAACACGACGAGGCCGGCCGCGCTGGTTTCCAGCGGTGCGCAGGCGGTGAGCCGGGCGAAGTGGGCTTTCAGCGGATGAATCGAGGTTGCAATCGCGCCGGGCGCGTCTTCCACCCACAAGGTTTCCGGATTGAGCAGCGACACGGTTTCCGCATCCATCGGATAGCCGGCCGGTTTGTGCAGCAGAAGCGTGACCGGTTCGGCCTGGACAGGGTTGGCCCTGGCGTCGATTTCGATGTTTTCATCGGCGACGCGGAATTGCGGCTCCTCGATCACGACGCCGTCCACCTTCACCCAGCCCCCGGTGATGAGCAGCTCGGCTTCACGGCGCGAGCAGGCGCGCAGTTCGGTGACGCGTTTGGCCAGGCGGATGGAATCGGTCATGTTTTCGGGCAGCGTAAAGGGGGCTAAAGGGGGGGGCTATTGATCCGGCCAGATTTATCCATGAATCAAGTAGTGTGCGCCATGCGCACCGATCGGCTGAATGGTGCGCACGGCGCACCCTGCGACCCGGCTGGCAATCCTGGACAAATCGGGCCGAATCAATAAAGGGGGCGCGAGTTTACCGCCGCGCGAGCGATCAGGTTGGCCTCAAACGCGCGCCATGGCAACCGGTATCCGTTGCGCGCCGAAAGGCCGTTCATAGTGGCCGAAGCGGCCGGCGATGGCCTCGCCGCAATGCGGACAATGGCCGCTCGCGTCGAGGTGGTAGGCGGGGATCTCGTACCAGTCGCGCTCGATCAGCGCGGCTTTGCAGTTCGGGCAGAAGGTGGTGCCGCCCGCGCGGTCGTGAACGTTGCCGGTGTAAACGTAATGCAGGCCGGCATCGAGTGCGATCTTGCGCGCGCGTTGCAGCGTCGAGGGCGGCGTGGCGGGCAGATTGTCGAGCTTCCAGTCGGGATGAAAGGCGGTGAAGTGCAATGGCACGTCGGGACCGAGTTCGCGGCCTGTCCAGTCCACCAGGGCCTGGATTTCCGCATCGCTGTCGTTCAGTGTCGGGATCAGCAGCGTGGTGATCTCGAACCAGGTATGGGTTTCGCGTTTCAGGTAGATCAGCGTGTCGAGTATGGGCTGCAACCGACCGGCGCAGTATTTGATATAGAACTCGTCGGTAAAGCCTTTCAGGTCCACATTCGCGGCGTCCATGCCGGCGTAGAACTCGACCATCGCTTCCCGGTGGAGGTAGCCGGCGGTCACCGCGACGGTCTGTATGCCAAGCCGGCGGCAGGCGGCGGCGGTGTCGAGCGCGTATTCGGCGAAGATGACCGGGTCGTTGTAGGTGAA
Organism: Tepidiphilus sp. J10; assembly: GCA_945897955.1. Classification (GTDB taxonomy): domain Bacteria; phylum Pseudomonadota; class Gammaproteobacteria; order Burkholderiales; family Thiobacillaceae; genus PFJX01. The sequence continues at coordinate 27,422 of CAMDGQ010000048.1, forward strand.
GGCGACGCTCTTGCAGCCGAGGTTTTGCGCGACCTGGGCGATCTTTTCCGGGCTGGCCGATTCCATCAGCCGGTCCATGTCCTTCGACTTCGAGATATCCCAGTTCTGGCAGAACTTGCAGGCCAGGTTGCAGCCGGCGGTGCCGAAAGAGAGCACGGAACTGCCGGGGTAGAAATGGTTGAGCGGTTTCTTCTCTATCGGGTCGATGCAGAAGCCTGAACTGCGGCCGTAGGTGGTGAGCACCATCTGGCCGCCCAGCATCCTGCGCACGAAGCAGGCGCCGCGCTGGCCTTCGTGCAGCCTGCAATCGCGCGGGCAGAGGTCGCATTGAATGCGGCCATCATCCAGCGTATGCCACCAGCGCGCGGGGTAACTGCTTTCAGGGTGGGTCATGTTGCTTCTTTCTTGAATTTTTCGACCTGATAGGTCGCCAGGCGCAGGTCGTCCGCCCAGAAGTCCGCTGCCAGGCCGGCCTTGCGTTTCAGGTGCGCCATGAACTGCCGTGGTTCCGGCAGTTGTTCCCAGACCTGCGGCAGAAACGTGGCGCGATGCCAGCCGTGTTCCAGGATGACGCCGTCGATGCCGGGCCGCAGTTGCGCCAGCGCGTCCGACTCACCGGAGAATCGCATCGGCTGCGCGGGCGACAGCAGCGAGACTTCCACTCGCGTGACGGGCAATTCGTCGCGACTCAACGGCGGGAAACGCGGATCCTTGAACGCGGCGGCGCGGGCATTCGATTGCACATCGTCAATCAGGGTGCGTTGCGCTTCGAGGCTGCCGATGCAGCCGCGCAACTCGCCATTTCGGGTCAGTGTGACAAACACTGCGCCGGGCTGGTCGAGCCAATCGGGATGCGGCAAAGCCGCGTCGGGTTCGTCGAATTCACTGGCGATGGCCTGCCGCGCCAGCGCGATGAGCAGGCAGCCTTGTGCGTGACTATGGGTGTTCATGTTCAGCCTCCACGAAAGCAAATGCGCCATATCCGACCACCCGGTTCCGGTCCCCGGCGGTATCGCCGGAATTGCGCATGTCGAGCAGATGCGGCGCGAGGCCGTGTCGCCTGGCCGCCAGCATCAGACCGTTGATCGGGTAGGCGCCGCAGGCTTGTTCGCCGATCAGATGGCTGTCCAGATTCAGGATGGCGTTGGCGGTGGCGGTGTCGACCTGTCTGGCCTCGGCGTAGGGCAGGAAATGCGACAGATCGGAGCTGACCACGATCAGCGTTTCGTCGCCGCCCCAGAGCCGTTCCAGCACTTCGGCGACGGCTTCCGGCGACGCGCCGCCGACCGCCAGCGGAATCAGCGAAAAATCGGCCAGCACTGTTTGCAGGAAGGGCAGATGCACTTCCAGCGAATGTTCTTCCGCATGCGCGGCGGCAGAAACGGTGACTTGCGGCAAATCGGCGATCGCGGCGATGCCGGCTTGATCCAGCGGCACCCGACCCAAAGGCGTCTCGAACGCCGCGACCCCTGGCAGGGCCAGCCCGGCGACCCAGACCCGATGCACCGGTCCGAGCAGCACGACGCGCCGGATCAGCGCGCGCAAGGGTTCGAGCAGGGTATAGGCGGAAGCGGCGATGGGACCGGAATAGATGTAGCCGGCGTGCGGCACGATCAACGCCTTCGGCCGCAACGTCGCGGGCCTGGCGGATTCAAGGCACTCCGCCAACACTCGGCGCAGCGCATCGGGTCGCGCGGGATAAAAGGCGCCGGCAACGGCGGCGGGTCGGACATTCAACATGGACTCCTCCCTCAGAAAAATCGGCCCCCTCAATTAGAATCTAGGGCACTTCCACCCGCTTACAAGCCCTCCTTTGCCAACTCAGTCTCGCTATTTCGCGCTGCTTCCTGCCGCTGGCGTCGGCGCCCGCATGGGTGCCGAGCATCCCAAGCAATATCTGGCCATCCACGGCCAGCCGATGATCTGGCACGCCATCCGCGCGTTCGAGCAGCATGCGGCCATTGTCCGCATCCATGTGGTGATTTCGCCGCAGGACGGCTGGTGGGATGCGTATGACTGGTCGGGATTTTCGAAACTGGCCGTCCTGCGTTGCGGCGGTTCGACACGCGCGGAAAGCGTGCTGAACGGCTTGCGCGCCTGCGCCGCCGAGGTCGCGGCGGAAGACTGGATGCTGGTCCACGATGCCGCCCGGCCCTGCCTGTCGCAAGCGCTGCTGGACAAGTTGCTGGTGCAACTGGCTGCCGATCCGGTCGGTGGCATCCTCGCCGCGCCGGTGGCGGATACGCTGAAACGTCAGGCCGAAGATGGCCGCATCGCCGCAACCGTGCCACGCGCCGGCCTCTGGGGGGCGCAGACGCCGCAGATGTTTCGCCACGCATTGCTGACCCGGGCGCTGGAACATGTCGGCAATGAAGTCACCGACGAAGCCTCCGCCATCGAAGCGCTCGGCCTGGCGCCACAACTGGTCGAAAGCGATCTGACCAATCTGAAAGTGACCTATCCGCGCGATCTGGACGTGGCGGAATGGTTGCTGGGGCGCGGTTGATGTTGGCAGGCCGGACCGGCCAAAACAAAAACGGCGACAGAAGTCGCCGTTTTTGGTGCTGCTGAAGAAGAATCAAGCCTTGCGGCGAGCAAATCCCAATCCGAACAGACCCAGGCCAAGCAGGGCAAGCGCGGCGGGTTCGGGTACGCCTTGAACATCGCGTGAACGAAGCTGGACGTTGTCAAGCAGGAGTCCAACGTTATCGCCGCCGGCATGATCGAACACGATGCGACCAACGTTTGATGAGGCAAGCGCGGTAAAGGTCAGGTTGAAGGACGCGAAGGGTGTGTTTGAGACCAACGCCTGGCTCGCAAGGAAGTCGATGACCCCGTTTCCATCGGCATCAATACCGTAATCCACCGAGTTGGTGTCGCTACGCTGAGAACCACCCAGACTGAAGACCAGATCATAGGTTGTACCCGCGACCAATGTTAAGGCGCTGGAGGTCAGCTTGCCGGCGTCGCCGGTTGAACCATCGAGATCGACATAACGGCCATTGCCGGGAAGCAGATCAAAGAATGCGGGGCCGACGATATCAATCGTTCCATTCGATATGGTCCAGTTGGTCAGGCTGGAAGTGTTAGAGCTTTCAGTCTCGGCATCGAAATTGTCGCTGAAGATGACGGCCGCACTTGCCTATACCGGAAGCGTGCAGGCGAGGGTTACGGCAAGGGCGAGCAGATGGCTTTTCATGGTTAACTCGGAATAGAAGTAGTGTTCGTCATCAAGCACAGTCTGTGCCAATATATATTTTCTTTTTAAATTCAATAAGATGCGTTCATTCACGGGGGAATCTGCAACCGGATTGTAAAAAATCCCGACTACCCTGCTCATGTTGTTTGGTGGATGTCCTCTATAAGCAGGGCTATTGGATAATGAGGCCACGCTTAGTCACCTTCTCTTTACTCACAGGAACACCATGAAACGCATCGAACACGGTCTTGAAGTCTTCATCTTTGGCAGCCGCTGGTTGCTGGCGCCGTTCTACATCGGCCTGATCGCGG